>NZ_JBQDYQ010000003.1:261-144944 GCF_052105255.1 Brevibacterium sp. | reverse complement strand
TTAATACCAAGTTAAAGGAACTACCGAAGAACACCACGAAAAGGGACTTGACCAAGTGGCACCCCTGGTCGAAGAAGAACCAGACAATCTACTTCCCGACACGAGGAACTATCTCGGGGGTTGCCCGAAAATAGTCAGTCGGCGCTGAGAGGGAACGCTCAACGTGCGCAGAAACGGTCACCATGGTGACCGTTTCTGCGTGGACTAGAACTCGGAACGCCGGAACCATCTGACTTGGTTCGCTGGCTACCTTGAACACGCCGAGAGGTGAAATCTCCTGGTCAGGGCACGCATAAGCCGCGACCGACCCCTACACCAAAAGGAGGCGATCGAAACCCGATTCTGCGCGATTATGACCTCACCCTATGGGGTATGCAACACGTTGGAACAGTTGCAAATACGTAGAAAAAGCGTAGTCTTATCAGTAAGAAAGTGAGGACAAGATCCCTCATTATGCCTAGAAAGAGTCTGCAGGACGTATCGCGCCTGTTGGCTCTTTCTTTTTATACAGATGGCTTCCGCTTCATGACTGCAGCTACTCGGCTCCCGCCAGAGACCCAAGCAGCTATGTCATCATCGATGCTCTGGACAAGATTGAAAGCGTCTTCGAGGCTTCGGTTCACATTGATGTTGAGCAACGGTTCCATATGTGAAACCCGGTTCCGGAGCTGGTGCAGGTGAGCTACGCGCCAGAACGTTTCGCTCCCATCGGGGTCATGCACGTTTGGGAAAGCTGCTTCTAAAGCGTCTTCCCAAAGTCTCTCCCTGTTCGCATTTTCAGTGTTGTTTCCAGCCTCAGGCTTGTGATTGGGCAGTAAATCCTTCCACAGTCCAAACATCAATTGGGCCAGTACATCGTCATGTGTAACGGTCGCACCATGGCGGGGGTGCGCGGGATCTCGCTCAGACGATTGGGACTGCTGAAGGTTTGGTTGACTCCGGGGTTTACGCCGCCAGGGCGACGGCCTTGTGATGAACAAGCTCGTATTCAACCGGGGTCAGTTTACCCAAACGCCGTTGCCGACGCTTGCGGTGATAGGTCCGCTCGGCCCAGTGCACGATCGCTGTCCGCAACCTCGCTCGCGTGTCCCAACGGCCCCGGTCGAGGACGTTCTTCTGCAGCACGGCGAAGAACGATTCCATCGCCGCGTTATCACCGGCAGCACCGACCCGACCCATCGATCCGACGAGCCCATAATGCCGTAAGGCCTGCTGGAACTTCCGAGAACGAAATTGCGACCCGCGGTCCGAGTGGACCACGCAGCCGGCCACGACGCCGGCCCCGCCACGGCGGGCTACAGCATCGTCAATCGCTTCCACAGCCAGCCGGGATTTCATTCTCGCATCGATGGCATAGCCAACGATCCTGTTGCTGAACACATCCTTGACCGCGCACATGTACAGCTTGCCCTCACTGGTGTGATGCTCGGTGATGTCGGTCAACCATAACTCGTTGATTGCCGAGGATGAGAAGTCGCGTTCGACGAGGTCATCACACACCGGCGGGCCAGGCTTCTTACCGTGTTTCCGAGCTCGTTTGATCGTGTGGGAGAACAGTTCCTGTTGCGAGCACAATCGCCACACACGACGTTCTGACGCCTCGTGCCCGGACGCCCGGAGTTCATCAGCGATGAACCGGTGCCCGAATTCCGGGTCGTCCATGTGCACGTCGTAGGCGGCATTGATCACGTGCGCTTCGTCCCAGTCCCGAGCCGAGACCGGATTTGCGCACCACTTGTAGAACCCCTGCTTCGTAAAGCCGAGCACCCGACAGGTCACCGCCACCGGTACTCCGGTGGAAGCAAGGTCGCGGACCAGCGGGTACATCATTTTGGGTGGTTGCCACCAAGTTTCAGATTCGCTTGCGAGAGATACGCTGCAGCCTCGCGGAGAATTTTGTTCTCTCGTTCAAGTTCCCTGATGCGCTTCAGCGCTGCCGCTTGAGCGCGTGACTCGTCGGGCTCGGTCGCGGGCTCGAGTCCGTGGTCGCGTAGCCGTGAGTCACGCACCCAGGCTTGCAGGGCTGATTTCGAGATGCCGAGGTCGGCGCAGACCTGCTTCTGGGTCATCCCGTCGTTGATGAGATCGAGCGCTGACTGCTTGAACTCATCGGTGTAGATCTTTGGCATGACTTCTATCCTTCCTGGAATTTATCCAGTCGTGAAGTCAACCAAACCTTCAGCAGTCCCATTCTTTAACTGCTCGGCCATAGGCTGAACGGCGTTTTCCTCGGGAAAGGCTCCTCAACGGTGTTGCAGGTTCGTACAGAAGCCAGCTGGAGGTCGTTCCCAAGCGTGCGTTATTCCAGTCTTGGAGCGCACGGTCCATTGCGTTCCGCAAGAGTACTTCTGTGATCCCGAGTACTTCTTGCACAGCTGCGGTGAGTTCACCGTGCCACTGATAGAGGGCCAGGGCCTTTTTCTTGTTCTGGCTCGCCGCATCCAGATAGGGCTTCATTCGGGACCAGTGGAGAGCGGCGATGATCTTGCCCCGGGTCTGATTCATGTGCCCATCTTCGCACTGAGACTCTACTAGGCGGAGCACTGAAGACAGTAGAAGTCGTTTACCTCGTGATTATGACCTCGACCGACCAACCAGCCGGCTCAGGAATGGCGACCGCGCTGCCGACTTCTGCGGAGGCTCAGGAGCCGGTTGTTCGGCAGCAGTCTTTTCAGGCTCCGGTGCGGCTGTGTTCTGTCGGTCTTGGGAGGCTGGTTCGAGCATGCGCATGGCCGTGCGGAGGTCGTCGAGGTTGTTCTGCAGGGTGTGCACTTGGGTACGCAGATGCTCAACTTCACGTTGCTCACTGAGTAACTTCTGCTCAAGCTGTGCATAGCCTTCTGCCTGCGAGGATGCTCTTTGACCATGGTCTTTCTCTGTATGAGCAGGGACGGTGGATACCTCCTGCGCATGGTCAGGAGGGGAGGGCTGACCAGGGTTGAGGCCCGCCGCGATCAGGTCGGTGACCGGGATCAACCACGCGCCCCTGGCTCCCTGCTCGGCGTTGGGGAATGACCCGTCCTTGATACGTCGACGGACCGTAGCCACAGACACCCCACACTCACGCGCAGCCTGCTGAACACCCCAGGACGGCCGTGGCGACTCCGATGCGCTCACTGGTCGTCAGCCTCGAGTTCCTCGCGGCGCCGACGCTGATAGGGACTCAGAAGGTTCTCCGGCATGCGCAACACCTTCATATCTTCGAGCTCCTGGAGATCCTCGGGACTGACATGGACGTTCGTGTGCCCACGACCAGCTGTGAGAGCCAGTTTCTCCGAGGCCACAGGGGACCCCGTTTCACCATAAATAGGACACTCCCACCGAACAGCCGGCCCCCCGCCGGCGGGAAGCACGGTCACGTCCAGGAGCTTGCCCGATAGGTAATCCTTGCGGATTTTCGCCCACTCACTGGCCCACGCCTTTTTCTGTTCCCCGTAGGTACTCACTCCGAGGGGACTGGTGAATGAGAGTGTTTGAAGATGCAGCTGAATGAGGAAGCTCGCGAGTTCCTAGACGGGCGTGGGATCAGCGCTCGTGAGTGGGCTATGCATTGGTAGAACGGAGATTCCGAGTGGCACGGTGACGCCTGCGGGTGCCCGGACGACCGATGCGTTGGCCACCATCACGGAGCTGATGAACCGTGCGGGTGCATCCGGTCGCTGGTCGGGGACTATCTCCATGAGCACGCTTAAGCAAGACCCCCGCCTGGTTATGTGTAGATTTCAAAGCGTTGATTAGTTCGTAAACCCTGTGGCCGTTCGGGTTCGTCCGCGCAGCCTCCAGAATCTCGTAGAAGCGGACTGGGAGTGCGCTATTCAGCGAATGTTGCCAAGAGACGTGCGGCTCGCTGGCATTGTCTAGGCCTGTCAGAGCAGGCTCGGTTAGATGGGTGCGGTGCCGCACAAGTAGCGCGATGCTGAATTGCAAAAATCATCGCGACACGCGCGTGAATTTCTAGAAACGAATCCCTCGGGGCGATATGTTTCAGATATGACTGTCGGACGACCTATCGTGCCCAACCGGGCAGAGAAATCAATCTCGACGCGCCTGCGCAAACCTGTCGACAAGATTGTGCGCGCTCAGGCTGACGAACTCGGCATGCCCTACGGCGAGTACGTGTCATATCTAGTGGCACAACAGGTCGGCATGCCTGAGGATGCTCCTAAACTTCCGGAACGCGCCGATACGCCGCCGGCAGGGCTTCGAAGAAGCGATACAGCCGAGTACGCGGGCCCATCGGCAGCTCGAGGTCGGTAGGCGATGGTGCTGCCACCGGCTCGAATGCGACGGCTCCCCCACCGGTGTTCCGAGGACCGGGTGGTGACGGCCGGAGCGGTGGAGGAAGTGGGTGGCCCGAGGTTGGTGATTCGACGGCGGTGACTGGTTCGCGGTTCGCTCTCACTCTCTCGATCCTGGGTGCCCCGGCTGGACAACTGTTTGTCGGCAGGTGCAGGTCAGGTGAATATTTCGTGCCGGAGAACGATCCTCCTGGCCGCGTCGGCCGGTAGCATCCAGTCATGACCCACGCAGTTCGCCCGCCCGAGCCCGCCGATGCTGCAGCCATGGCGCGCGTCCACGTCGACACCTGGCTCGAGACCTACCGCGGGATCATGCCCGACGAACTCCTCGATGCCCCCGACCTCATTGATCGACGCCGCCATATGTGGACGCAAATCCTCGCCGAGGCGGCTCCGTCGAAGTTCACCTGCGCCGTCGCCGAATCCGACGGGGAGATCGTCGGCATCGCCATGGCTGGCCCGCCCGAGAATACGGAATCTGCCGAGGACGAACGCCCCGAAGACCGCCACCTCTACGTGCTCTACGCCTATCGATCCATGCACGGCACGGGCGTCGGCCAGGACCTCCTCGACGCCGTCATCGATCCGTCCGTGACGACTGCACTGTGGGTGGCGGATCCGAATCCCCGTGCCCAGGCGTTCTACTCGAAGAACGGGTTCGTAGCCGACGGCACAGTGAAGACCGACGACTACGACGGAGTGCGGGAAGTGCGGATGGTGCGGCAGGCCATGTGCGGCTGACGCCCAGTCAGGTCCAGATGGTCCTGTCCTGCGCGCTGAGTCTCCCACCGGCACCGAGGTGGCCCAGAGTGAGTGCCCCATCGAGCGGTCCGCCTGCGGGCTCGACGATGGTGATGGACGGATCAAGTCGTGCGGCTTCGGTGCCGAATCCCTCGACGAGGTGGCTCCCCGCGGCCGCGACTCCCCCGGTGAGCGTGATGTGTACGGGCTTATCAGTGGCTCGGTTATCCGCACCTGTGGCGACAGAGCGCGGGACAGCGTCAGCGGGAGCCGAGGTCAACGAAGCGTCGACACGGTGAGCTGCTCGCGCGGCGACGGCGCTGCGCGCGGCTTCTCTTCCCGCACTGCGGAGCAGGTCGGCCGATGCTGTGTCGCCGGAGCGGGCAGTCTCAGCGATGTCGACAGCGAATTCGGCGAGGAGTCCGGCCCGGTCGCTGCGGGTATAGAACTGACCCGGCCACGAGGCGGGTGGGCCGAATCGTCTGGTGGCCGCGAAGAGCAGCGCACGACCTCGTTCGTTGATGCCGTCGTGAGTGCGCAGAGCGAGTTCGAGACCATGGCGTCCCAGCCACGCTCCTCCCCCGCGATCGCCGAAGAGGTGTCCCCAGCCATCGGCTCGTGACCATTCGGCTGACCAGTGGCCAGCCGCGTCCGGCCCGGGGTGGGCGATGGCGATCGCTCCGGTGCCGAGCACGGTGATCGCCCCGCCACTCCCACCGAGGGCGCCGAGATGAGCTGTCACGGCATCGATGGCGGCGACCGCCGGCACGCCGTACTCGGCCGAGATCTCGGGGAGGACTTCGGCAGGATCCTCGGCGAGAGAGGCGATCCCGGTCGCACCGATGCCGATGCCGCTGACCTCGGAGAAGCGATCGGGCCACGTCTCTGCGGCAGATTTCACGAGATCGCGAACGACGGACATGACGTTGCTGCCGCTCGGCCCGATCTCGATGCGCGGTCCGGCGATCTGGTCGACGATGCGTAGGCTGGGGAGCGCGGCGGAAGGGCCGTGTTCGCGGCGATGGTCGCTCGCTTCATCGACCTCGCCGAGCGCGGCACGGCTGCCGGTGCCGCCGATGTCGATGCCGAGGATCAGGCTCATGCGCCCACGGTACCCGGGCCGGAACCTTCCGAGTCCGTTCCGGCGTCCGAGCCATCCGGCGTCTTCGTCCCCACAAGCTCGGCGATCGCGTCCCTGACCGATCCGTCATGGGACTCCAGGGTCGACACAGCCAGGGCGGGGGCCGCCTCGGTGAAAGAGACGACAATGGCGGTCTTGAGATCGCCATCGCAGCGCTCGAGCAGAGCTCGCGCGTCGGCATCGCCCAGGTCAGCGGCCTCGCGGAGGATGCGCACAGTGCGTTCGCGCAGCTTCGCGTTCGTGGCGACAACCGAGACCATGAGGTTGTCCCAGGTGCGTCCGAGGGCGACCATGAGCGCAGTCGAGAACCCGTTGAGGGTGAGCTTCTGCGCGGTGCCGGCCTTGAGACGCGTCGACCCCGTGATCACCTCGGGACCGGTGTCGAGCACGATGTGGTCATCGGCCTTGTCGGCCAGAGCGGCGTGCGGGTTGTTCGAGATGAGCACGGTGTGAGCGCCGTTGGCTCGCGCCGCGTCGAGCGCCCCGCCGACGTACGGGGTCGACCCGCTCGCGGCGATGCCTATGGCCACATCGTCGGGTCCGAGCTCGGCACCGGCCGCGGATCCGTCAGCCCCGGAGTCCTCGGCGTTCTCCACCGCATTGACCAATGCCGCCTGACCGCCGGCGATGTGCCCGATGACCCGGCCCGGTTCGAGGTTGAACGTCGGTAAGAGTTCGCTCGCATCGAGGACGCCCAACCGCCCCGAGGTGCCCGCTCCGAAGTAGTGGACACGGCCGCCTCGGCGCATGCGTTCTGCCGCGATGTCGACGAGCTCGGCCAGCTGCGGCAGGGCCGCGGCCACCGCGTCGATGACGGCGTGGTCTTCGGCGTTGAGGACTCGCAGCACCCCGAGGGTGTCGAGGTCGTCGAGTCCGGAGCTCGCCGGATTGCGCTGCTCGGTCGGCGACAGCGGCCGTCCGGCCGACATCGGCGGGGTCGGGCGGGCTGAGCCCGGCTGGGAGGAGGTCATGGACGGGGGCTTCCTTCCGCCTCGGCGATGGTGGGCTCTTCGACTTTGGTCGTGTGGCGCAGACCGAGCAGGCCGCCGACGATGAAGGTGACGATGACGCCGAGCAGCGGGTACCACTGCCAGGCGACCCATACCTCACCGGTGACGTACTTCTCCATGACGAAGAAGAACGCGTTGCCGGCCACGGCCAGGGCGAAAGCGATGTTCGCGTCGACAGCCCGGGCCCGCTTGTTGACGATGCCGAAGACGAACGCGCCGAGCAGACCGCCGTAGGTGATGCCGGCGATGCCGAGCGCGAGGATGACGATGTTGCCGGAGTCGGATTCGAAGACCGTGGCCGGCAGGATGAACGCGATCCCCCAGCCGATCGTCGCCCAGCGACCGACCTTGAATCCTTGTTCGTCGGTCATCGGGGTGCGCTTGAGCTTCGCGTAGACGTCGTTGACCGTCGAGGACGACAGGGCCGACAGCGACGACGACAGCGTCGACATCGCGGCAGCGAGGATACCGGCCAGCAGCAGTCCGGAGATTCCCGTGGGCAGTCCTTCGATGATGAACAGCGGGAAGATCTCGTCGTCGCGAGTCAGGCCGAGGTCCGCAGGCAGTGCGTGATCGTAGTACGCCCAGAGAGCCAGACCGACGGCGAGGAAGATCGCGAACTGGACGACCACGACGAATCCGGAGGTGATGAGAGCCTTCTGCGCCTCGAGCTTCGACCGGCACGACAGCAGGCGCTGAACGATGAGCTGATCGGAACCGTGGGAGGCCATCGCGAACACGGCGCCGCCGAGCACCGACGGGATGAACGAGGTGTCCGCAGAGATCGGGTTGCCCTCGAAGACGAAGATGTTCGTCTTTCCGGCCTCGACCGCCTCGGCGAGCCATCCGCCGCCGATCGATGCGGAGATGATGATGATCGCGAGGACGCCGCCGAGGACGTAGAGGATCATCTGCGCGACATCGACCCAGATGACGGCCTTGATGCCGCCGATGAACGTGTACACGATCGTCACAAGCGAGAGGACGACGATGATGACGAAGTAGTTCGTGTGGATGCCGAGCCCGTCGAGGATGACCTTGAGCGGGATGGCTGCGGCGAGCACGCGGATGCCGTCGGCGAGCAGTCGAGTGAAGAGGAAGGTCACGCCGGCCGTGGTCTGCGTCGACTGGCCGAAACGTTTGCCCAGGTAGGCATAGGCGGTGATCATCTCACCGTCGTAGTAGCGCGGCAGCATGAAGTAGGCGACGATGACGCGGCCGACGATGTAGCCGAGTCCGAGCTGCAGGTAGTTGAGGTCGCCGAGGTAGCTCATGACGGGGATGCCGATGACGGTCAGCGCGCTCGTCTCGGTGGCGACGACGGACAGGCAGACTGCCCACCACGGCAGGTCGCGCCCGCCGAGGAAGTAGCCCTTGAGGCTGCTCTGCTTGCCGCTCAGTGCCAGTCCCAGCCACGCCGTTGCGACGAGATAGGCGATGATCACCAGGAGGTCGATGATCTGCATTGGTCTCTCCTTGTTGGGGGTGTGGAGTGTGTCGGGTGGTCGGTGGTCAGGAGGTGCGTTCGTTTGTGTGGCCGGGCGGGCGTTACCGGTGGCGGCCGCGGTTCAGTCGGCCAGTCTCAGTCGCTCAGCCTCAGTCGGGTGGGTCGCCGGTGGAGGGGCTCGGGCAGCTGCAGCGGACCGTCACCGGGAGTGAACCGGCCAGCGATGCGCGGCCCGATCGCCCCGGTCAGGCTCGGTTCGGTGCCGTCGAGTCCGTGCCAGCTCAGCCATCCGAGGAGAGCCATGAGCAGCGCTTCCTTGCCGCCTTCGGGCAGTCCGAAGGCCTCATCCGTGCTCGTCAGCGCGATGCCCTCACCCAGTTCCTCGCCGAGGCGGCGCATGAGTTCCGGATTCCTCGTCCCACCTCCCGAGGCGATGACGGTGGTGACATCGTGATCTCGGACCGCCTCGGCGATGGTGTGCGCGGTCAGCGCCGTGACCGTGGCGATCTGATCATGCTCGCCGAGGCGGGGGTGGGATTCGAGGAATGAGTCGAGGTAGGCGGCGTGGAAGAGTTCCTTGCCCGTCGATTTCGGGGCCGGGCGGCCGTAGAAGGGTTCGGTCAGGAGCGCGGTGAGCAGGTCCTCGTCGACGGTGCCTGCAGCGGCGAGCGCACCGTCGCGGTCATAGCTCTGCCGCCCGTCGGTGATGCGGCGGGCGAGGATGTCGATGAGGGCGTTGGCCGGGCCTGTGTCGAAGGCGATGGGGTCCTCACCGGGAGCGATGACGGTGATGTTCGCGATTCCGCCGAGGTTGAGCACCGCGGTCGGAGCCTCGACGTCGGAGAGCAGGAGGGAGTCGAGCAGCCCGACGAGCGGGGCGCCCTGTCCCCCTGCGGCGACATCGCGGGAGCGGACATCGGAGAGCACGGCAACACCGAGTCGTTCTGCGATGAAGGCCGGCTGTCCCAGCTGGAGGGTCGAAGTGACCTGCCCGTCGGTGATGTCGTGGCGGACGGTCTGTCCGTGACTGACGACGAGGTCAGGGGTCAGGTCGTGGTCGGCGCAGAGTTCGGACAGGGCGTCGGCGCAGAACCGGCCGAGCCGGGCGTCGACGCTGCTGACCAGTGACAACGGCAGATCTGCCGGTTCGAGGAGGCGAAGGATGTCGGCGGAGAGTCGGTCGTCGAACGGGGTTTCGCGTTCGGCGAGGATCCGCACGGTCAGGGTGGTGGGGTCCGCGCCGACGAGGTCGAAGCTGGGGGTGGGTTCCGTGTCGCTGATGGGGTCGGGTCGGAACTCGGCGATGACGAGGTCGAGACCGTCGGCGGAGGTTCCGGTCATGAGGCCGGCGATGATCATGGCTGCACTCCTCCAGTGTGGTCGGTGACGGTGGCGGGAGCTGTGCCGGTGGGGACGGTGCCGGTGGGAACGGCTTCGGCTGCGGCTCCGGCTGCCGCCGGGGCGGGGACGGTGAGTTCGGTGCGGACCTTGTAACGGTCGCCTCTGTAGACCGAGCGGACGAACTCGAACGGGCGGTCATCGGCACCGCGGGAGATGCGTTCGAACAGCAGGGCCGGTGAGAGTTCTTCGACGCCGAGGTGTTGAGCTTCGCCGGCATCGAGGAGGGTGGGCTCGATCGTCTGCACGCTGTGGTTGAGGCGGATGCCGAAATTCCGGCGCAGCAGATCGTAGAAGGACTGGTCCTCGAGGTCGCCTGGGCTCAGCCCCGGAACGAGAGCCGAGGGGACGTGGAGTTCTTCGAGAGCGATCGGTTCGTCGTCGGCCAGGCGCAGACGCAGGATCGCGATGACGTCGTCATCTTCGGAGATGTGGAGTCGACGAGCGATGTGCGCGCCCGCCTCGGCGACGTCGAAGCTGAGGATATGGGACCCGGGACGCACTCCGCGGGCGAGCATATCCTCGGTGAAGGAGCTCGCCGCCAGCGGTTGGTCGAGTTTCGGCCCGAGTGCGAAGACGCCCGTGCCGTGACGCCTGCGGACCATGCCCTTGGCGACGAGTTCGTCGATGGCGCGGCGCAGGGTCATCCGCGAGATGCCGAGAGTCTCGGCGAGCTGTCGTTCCGGAGGGAACTGCTCACCGGCGGCCATGTCCTCGAGGCGGTCGAGGAGCTGGTCGCGGATGGCATGGAATTTCGTCACACCACCATTGAGGCACAGGACACACCACTAAATCAAGACCACTGGTCTATTTTGTGGTGCCCATCCCCCTCGGTCAGCGTTGCACTCGTGCCGTCGATCAAGCGCTCGCTCACGTTCAAGCGCTCCCTCCTTTCGGTCAAGCGTGGCCGCGAATATGGCGTCGTCGACCATGACATATCCGCGCTCCGGCTTGATCGGCAGAAATCGGCGAGCAGAGGGCGGGCGGTCAGAGGCCGGGCCGGCGGAGGCCGTGCGGGCGGAGGCCGGGCGGACGGGCGGAGACCGGGTGGGCGGAGGTCGGGCGAGCGCACGCCTCCGGTCAGACGAAGAGCAGTGAGAGCAGGAAGGCGAAGATCAGTCCGAAGACGCTGACCAGGGTCTGGACCATCATGTGAGTCTTCGTCGCCTGACCGATCGTCATGCCGAAGCTCTCCTTGACGAACCAGAATCCCGCATGGTTGACCCAGTTCAGGCCGATCGATCCCGAGCCGATCGCAATGACGACCAGAGACACGTATGCCCCCGAGTGATCACCGATGAGAGGTGCGACGATGCCGGTGGCCGAGGTGATTCCGACGGTCGCCGATCCGGTGGCGAACGACAGCAGGATGCCGATGAACCAGCCGAGCAGGATGAGGTTCATCTCCAGGTGAGAGGTCGCGCCGACGACGGCGTCGCCGATGCCCGAGTCCTTGAGCACCTCGTTGAAGGCGCCACCGCCGCCGATGATGAGGATGACTCCGGCGATCGACTTGAGGCTGTCGCCGAAGGAGCTGCGGATCCGCTCACCGCCCATTCCCGAGGTCCATCCGAGTGCGATGGCGGCGAAGATGACTCCGGCCAGCATGGCGATGATCGGGTTGCCGATCACCTCGGCGATGGGTTCGAACGATGACTCCGGTGCCACGAGCTGCACCACGGTGTGCACGAGCATGAGCACGACGGGGACGAGGACGGTGACGAAGGCGAGCCAGACCGGAATCGTTCGCAGTTCCTTCTGGTCCACCTCGGCGCGGGCTCCGGTGTACTGGTCGATGAGGTCAGCGGTCGGTTCGAGCTTGACCCGTGGGGCGATCCAGCGGGCGTAGACCGGGCCGGCGAGGATGACGGTGGGAATCGCACAGACCAGGCCGAGGCCGATGGTCATTCCGACGTTCGCGTCGAGTCCGGACACGGCGATGAGCGGTCCCGGATGGGGCGGAACCATGCCGTGGAGGCAGGCGAGCGCGGCGATCGCGGGAACGAGGATGCGCAGGTACCACAGCTTCTTCTGCCCGGTCTTCTTCTCCAGCTGCGAGGCGACCGCGTAGATGACGGGGATGAGGACGACGAGGCCGACCTCGAAGAACATCGGGATGCCGATGATGAAGGCGACACCCGTCATGATCCACGGCGCGGCCTTCGGCGAGGAGTGCTCGATGACGAGGTTCGCGATCCGCTGGATGGCGCCGCTGTCGGCCAGGAGCCGTCCGAGCATCGCTCCGAGGGCGACGACGACGCCGGTCTCGCCGAGGGTGTCGCCGGCTCCGGCGGCGATCGTCTCCGGGATCTTGCCGATCTCCTCACCGGCGGCCAGGGCCGTCACGGCGGAGGTGATGAGGAGAGCGAGGAACGGATGCAGCTTCGTCTTCCAGTTGATGAGGAAGATGAGAAGCGCGATCGACGCGAAGAGAAGCGTCACGAGGTATGCGGTTGAGCCAATCACCGGGGCAACGTTACGCCCCTGCCTGCAGGATCCGGGAACGAGGGGTTCACGCGGGACGGAGAAGTCCCTAGCATGAAGCCATGACTGCATATACCGGACAGAAGCTGCTCGACGCACTCGACTCCCAAGGACTCGGCGACTGGCAGGGGCTGCCGGACTGCATCGGCGCCCGGTTCCTCACCGGCGACTTCGCGACCGGACTCGACTTCGTCGCCCGCATCGGTGCAGCCGCCGAGGAGGCCGGCCACCATCCCGATGTGACCCTGACGTTCCCGCACGTCGACATCAGGTTGACCAGCCACGACACCGGTGCCGTGACCGAACGCGACCTCAACCTCGCCGGGCAGATCAGCGAGCTGGCCGCCTCAACGGGCGTGAAGGCGGACCCGACCATCCCGGCACTTCTCGAACTCGGCCTCGACACCGCGAATCAGGACGCCATCGCCCCGTTCTGGGCGGCGCTCCTGACCGGGGATGCGAGCAACGTCTCCGGCCCCGACGTCGTCGACCCCTCCGGCCAGATGCCGCTGCTGTGGTTCCAGGACTGCGAAGAACACGAGGTTCCGCACCAGCGTCTGCACGTCGATGTCTCCGTGCCGGCGGCGGTCGCGCCGGAGCGGATCAGAGCCGCGGTCGACGCCGGAGGCACGATCGTCGACGAGTCCCAGGCACCGTCATTCACCGTCCTTGCCGACGCCGACGGCAATCGCGCCTGCGTGTGCACGCTGGCCGCACGCCCGTAAGCTGGGACCCGACCTCTTCCACTCACTCCAGGGAGTCCGTGTGTACCTAGCAGCCGAGAACCGCTACGACTCGATGACCTATCGCCCCGTCGGCCGATCCGGACTCGTCCTGCCTGCGTTGTCACTGGGACTGTGGCACAACTTCGGCGACGATGTCGCCTTCCAGAACCAGCGCGATATCGTTCGTCGCGCCTTCGACATGGGCATCACGCACTTCGACCTGGCGAACAACTACGGACCTCCCCCGGGCTCGGCGGAGACGAACTTCGGCCGGCTGCTGCGCGAAGACCTCCGCCCCTACCGCGATGAGCTCATCATCTCGACGAAGGCCGGTTGGAACATGCATCCCGGCCCATATGGAGGTCCCGGCGGCAGCCGCAAATACCTTCTGGCCAGCCTCGATGCGTCACTGCGCCGACTCGGCCTCGACTATGTCGACATCTTCTACTCCCACCGCCCCGATGCTTCGACGCCTCTCCAGGAGACCATCGGCGCACTCGACACCGCCGTGCGCTCCGGTCGCGCGCTCTACGCCGGGATCTCCTCATACTCCGCCGCCGATACGGCCCGGGCCTCGCGGATCGCCCGCGATCTCGGCACTCCCCTGCTCATCCACCAGCCTTCGTACTCGATGATCAACCGGTGGATCGACGATGATGAGCTCCTCGACACAACCGCTGACGAAGGGCTCGGTGTCATCTGCTTCTCCCCGCTGGCGCAGGGCCTGCTCACGGACAAGTACCTCGACGGAGTGCCCGAAGATTCGCGAGCGGGCAAGGCGAAGCCATCGTTCAAGGACGGGTTCCTAAGCGCCGACAACCTCGCCCGGATCCGCGGGCTCAACGACATCGCGGCCGCTCGCGGTCAGTCGTTGGCACAGCTCGCCCTGTCCTGGGCACTGCGGGATGACCGAGTGTCCTCGCTGGTCATCGGGGCCAGCCGTGTCGAACAGCTCGAGCACAATGTCGCGGCTCTCGACGCGGCACCGTTGAGCCATGAAGAACTCACGGCAATCGACGAATTCGCCGTCGATTCCGGAGTCGATATCTGGGGAGACGCGCGACGCAGCACTGCCGAGTGAAGTCAGCGGCCCTCCGCAGGGCTCAAGTGTCGCAGTCTCACATCGCCTGCGCCGCCTCGAGCAGCCACCCGATCCGGTCGCTCCACGCGGGCCGGAAAGCGTAGACGCAGGCGAGCCGAATGAGGGTGGCATGTTCGTATGCGCTGACCCTGGCCGGGTCGATCCCCGCCGCTGAGGCGACCCGGGCGATCTCATCGATGACCACGGCCGCCTCGGCGGAGGTCCACAGTCCCTGCTCGGTGCGCCACCGGGCATGCGCGCAGAGGTTTCCGAGGTCGAGCGCCCGTTCACCCCGGCACGCCGTATCGACGTCGAGCAGTCCCGGTCCGGAGACCGGATCCCACATGATCTGCTTATCGTGCAGGTCCCGGTGGATGAGCCCGATCGATCCGTCCCTCGCCGAGGCGGCCCCGTCGTCGAGTTCGACCGTGACCTCTGCGATGAGTTCGTCCACGTCGGCGAGCAGAGTCTCCCCTCGCACCGTCCGCGTGGTCTCCAGCAGAGGACGGGCGCGCTCACGCCATAAGTGGAGCACTTCGACCTCGTCCGCGGTCCCATGAAACGGCATCGCGGTCGGCAGCCTCGTCGCAGCCGTTGTCACGGTACCGGTCGGATGTGGCTCTGCCTGAGCCCAGGCGTCGAGGGACTCGGCCCAGGCGCGTGACCACTCCGCTCCGAGCCTCGCAGGATCGTGGAGTTCGACCCCGGGCACCACGCTGAGCACAACGGTCGAAGAATCCGAACTGAGCACCTGCGGGAGGGCGAAACCGGGAAGGAACCCAGCCGCTCGGCGCTGTCCCGCGATGACGGCGGAGGCCTTTCCGTCGCGCACACATTTGGCGAAGCTGCCGTCGCGCAGGCGGACGACGGCGCGTTTGCCCGGTCGATGGGAGACCAACCTGCCTCCGTCTGCGAGCAGCCTGGCGAGACCCGGCAGCTTCGGGTCACGGTCAGCGTCGAGGACCGTCACGCCGCGTTCGTCGAGATAGCCGACCCGGATCCCCTGGCCAGGAAGAGAAGCCTCCCACGCGATTCGACTGTCTCCTGCGGGCCAGGCTCGACGCACATTCCAGTCCTGTCCGCCGATCGTGACTGCGTCGGGGATGTGCAGGGCCGCGCCCCACTTCGCTGCAGACTTTTTCGTCACGACCTGCTTCGCCGCGATCTGCTTCGCCGCGATCTGTTTCGTCACGGTCTGCTTCGTCGCGGTCATAATCCGACCTCCGTCGTCGGGGCGTTCTCTTCCAGAGCGGTGCCCGCGAGGTCGATGATTCGCATCGTCTCGTCCCTCCAGCTCTCGGAGCAGTTTCGCCAGGGTTCGAGTCCGGCCACAAGCATCGCCCACGCCGTCCATGCGCCCAGGTCGGTCTCCTCGCCGCCGGCGGAACGGTAGCCGTCGATGAAGGGTCGCTCGAGCTCGTGCAACCGGGAATCGACGCGGCAGGCCGCAATCCACCGCCCCAGATCCATCCCGATCGCCCCATACCCTGATCGATCCAGGTCGATGATCCGGCACTCGGAATTCGCCAGAAGCACCTGGTCGGGGCTCAGGTCCCCGTGGATCTCCCGCAGTTCCCGCTTCGGCCCGAGGCGTCGATTCGGTCCGAATCCTCGCCTCGACCCGAGCCGTCTGCTCAGTTCTGAGAGCAGTCCGACGATGTCCGCCTCTCGTTCCGGGAGCAGACGAACCAGCGACCGGCTGATGGTCTCGAGCTGGTCGAGCGGAGAGCCGAGCGCACGGTCCGCCTCCGCCGAAGCGCCTACACTCTCTGCCGGTTCTCCGCCGTTGTCAGGCACACCGCTTCTGTGCAGTTCGGCGATGATCACGCCGACCTCCTCGGCGACGTTCGGATCCGGTCGATCGCCCAGGTCGCCGGTCCCCCACCACGGCGAACGCGTGGCAGTCTCACGTCCGCCGACGAACTCGACCGGCAGGCTCGGCAGCTGCGCGCGCTGCCAACGGTCGGCTGCCTCGGCGAGGTGGATCTGGGAGTCGGCGGCGATCCGCACGAATTCCGGCGCCCCATCGGCCGGGGTGTGTTTGAGCAGCAGCCGCCTGGCGGGGTTGTATCCGATGATCCGCAGATCCCCGCGGAGGTGGTCGAGTGTCCGTGCGACATGCTTGCCGATCCTGGGGTCGGCAAGCACGTCGCCGCTGACCAGCACCGCACCGGTCGCACCCGCCGAGCGCGGGTCGGCAGCCTCGTGGACGACCAGCTCCTGCCCGTGCCGGGCGGCCCGCCGCCGAGCGTTGGCGAGCTTGTCCGGGCTCGTCATCACCGCGGTGAATCCCCAACCATCGAATTCGCCGAGGCGGCTGGCCTCCTCTCGCTGCCATGCGACGATGGCGCTCTGCCCCGGTTTGACGCGGACACGGCGAGGACGAACCGCGAAGCCGAGGCGTCGGGAGAGCCGTTCTGCCGATCGCAGTTCGTCGATATAGGGCAACAGGGCGAATCTCGCGTCCACGACGTCGTGCACAGGGTCGGAAATCGATGCGGTCATGATGAGGCTCCTGCATAGGTGGGGAAGCTGTCGGCTTCGTCGGCCTGCGAACGGATCCACCGGGAGAAGCGCGAGTCGGCAGCCGCCGCCAGTTCGCTGGGCGCTCCGTCCTCGACGATCCGCCCGTTTTCTAGCCACACCACGCGGTCGAGTCCGCGGATCATCGCCACGTCGTGGCTGATGACGATGCTTGTCCGCCCCTGGGTCAGCGCGGACACTGAGTCGGCCACCTCGGCGCGAGTCTGCGGATCGAGCCCTGTCGTCGCTTCGTCGAAGACGACGACCGGGGCGTCGCGCACGAGGGCGCGAGCGATGGCCAAGCGCTGCCGCTGCCCGCCGGAGAGCGTGTCTCCGCGGTTGCCGAGCTCGGTGTCGTAGCCGTCGGGAAGAGAGCGGATGAACTCATCGGCACGGGCCGCACGGGCGGCGGCGACCACCTCGGCGTCGGTGGCGTCGAGCCGACCGTAGCGAATGTTCTCACGCACGCTCGCGGCGAAGAGCACGGACTCCTGGAGGAGGACGGACACGTTCTGCCGCAGGGAGGCGCGGGTGACGTTGTGGGTGTCGTAGCCGTCGAGGTAGATCGAACCGGAGTCCGGTTGAGACAGCCGCATCAGGTAGCTCATCAGGGTCGATTTTCCGGCCCCGGAGGCACCGAGTATGCCGATCTTCTGTCCTGCTGGAATGAGCAGATCGAGCTCGTCGAACAGCGGCCTGCCGTGCCCATCGGTCGAGGTGATGCGGTTGAAGACGACGTCGCCGCAGACCGGGCCCATGGACACGGCGTCGGGGGCGTCGGCGATCTCGACGGGTTCGTCGAGGAGGTCGGCGATCCTCTCCCCCGAGGCGGCCGCGCGGGCGATCCGGCCGGTGTATTTGGCCATGTCCCGCAGCGGCTTCATCGCGATCTTGAGGTAGAGGAGGAAGAGGACGAGGTCACCCGGGGACATCGCCCCGCGCAGCACCTGCCACCCGCCGAAGGCGAGAACGAGGGCCTGCGAGATGCCGACGAGGACATCCGTGGAGCGTTCGAGCCCGGCGGCCAGACGGCGTGCCCGCACCCCAGCTTTGAGTGCGCGTTCGTTGCCGTCGGCGAAGTCGCGGGCCACGGTCTTCTCGAGTCCGTAGGCCTGGACGACGCGGATGGCACCGAGCGCCTCGGCGGCGGATCCGACGAGTCGGCCCTCGCCCTTGCGGGTGGACCGGGAGGCCTTCGTGATCTTCGGGGTCGCCGCCTTCGACAGCAGTCCGTAGACCGCCGCCGTGACGAGCACGATGGCGCTGAGCACCGGGTCGAGGATGACCATGACGACGAGCAGGACGGCGAGGGTGATGACATTGCCGACCAGGGGCAGGCCCGCGGTGACGGCGACCTCCTGCAGCCGTCCGATGTCACCGACGAGTCGCTGTGAGGTGTCTCCGATCGAGGCCTTCGAGTGGTAGCGCAGCGACAGGGACTGGACGTGGTCGAACACGCGTGAGCGCAGTTGGGTGGCCACGCGTGCGCCGGCGAGGGCGAAGCAGATCGTCGAGGCGTAGTTCGCCGCGGCCCGTCCGCCGACGATGACGGCCAGGCCGATGGCCACGACCGCGAGCGTCGTGCCGACTCCGGCGTCGAGACCGAACGTCGGGGCGATCTGGGCGCCCAGGGCCGCGGTGACGGCGTCGACGGCGATCTTGATCGGCCAGGGTTCGAGGATGCGGAAGACGACGTCGGCCAGCAGTGCGGCCATCCCGCCGATGATCAGCCACGTGTGCCGGCGCAGGTGCGGACGGATGATCCGCAGGGTCCGCCGCAGCGCCGAGGCCGTGAGCTTCTTGCCGCTCATGAGATCACCGCCGAGGCGGGGTGCCGTCCTGACACCGGCATCCTCATGTCGATGGGGGCGGCACCGGCATCGACGGCGGCGGTTTCTCCGGCGGCTGTGTCGCCGGCGGTTCCCGTCACCGGTGCGAGGATCTGTTGGCACCGACGGGTCCAGGAATGGCGGGTCAGGGCCTCTGCGCGGGCGCGTGCTCCCATCGTCGTGCGCAGTTCGGCGTCGTCGATGAGTCTCTGCAGGGCGCGGGTGAGATCAGCGGTGTCGGCCGGGTCGGTGAGGATCGCGGCTCCGGTTCCTGCGAGCACGCCGGGGATCGCGCCGACCGACGAGGCAACGACGGGCAGTCCGGCGGCCAGGTATTCGTAGACCTTGAGTGGCGAGAAGTAGTTCTCCCCCGCCGGGTAGGGGGCGACCGCGATGTCGAATTCTCGCAGCGCCTCCGGCACGGCTTCGGGGGCGATGGCACCGTGGAAGTGCACACGTCCGTCCAACCCGAGCGTACGCACCCGGTTCTCGAGCGCCTCGGATTCGGGGCCGTGGCCGACGATGTCGACGTGAAAATCCCCGACCAGTCCGGCGCAGGCGGCGATGAGCCGATCCGTGCCGTGCCAGGGTTTGAGCGTGCCGACGAACCCGATCCGCACCGGACCGTGAACATTCGCAGGTCCCCCACCGGGGCGGTCCTCCCGTATCGCGTCACCGCTGGGCGACCCGCATCCTTCCCCGCCGAGGCGGCCGTGATCTGACCGTGGGGTGATGCGTTGCGTGTTCACTCCGTTCGGGACGACGCTGACGTCGTCGAGGCCGGGATAGTCGGTGCGGACCCAGTCGGCGACGAGTTCGCTCACGCACACGATGCGTGCGGCTCCGGCAAAGCTCGCCGCGGTGGCACGGGCGGCGTGTTCGGCGTGGACGAGTCCGCGGTGGGTCCGCTGCTCGTCGAGCAGAGGCGCATTGACCTCCATGATCAAAGGCACGTCGAGGCGCTGACCGATCCGAGCCCCGGCCGTGGAGAACAGCGAATACCGTTCGTAGACGAGGTCGAACCCCTGCCCCGGGGCGGCCGCCGTGTCCGTGACCAGGTCGGCGAGCATATCGGACAGTCGCAGCAGAGCGATCTCACGCTGGGAGCGGTCGAGACCGCGCGGCACCTCGAGCCGGGTGACATCGAGGTCGGCGAGATCGGCGGGCACGTCGTCATCGGTGCGGGTGCAGAAGACGCTGACCTCATGGCCGAGTGTTCGGAAGGTGCGCACGACTTCCTGGACGTGGACGCTGGCACCTTTCGTGCCGAAGACTCCGATGCCGGGGTCGAGGAGGACATAGGCGATTCTCATGACACTGACTCCATTTCACGGACGGTCGGAACGGCAGGGACTGCCCCAGGCACCGCCGCAGCGTCGGCCAGGCTCGCGAGCTGCCCCGCTTGGACGGCCGAGTCGTGCAAACGGCATACCCGGTCGCGGGCGGCATCGGTGACCGCACGGATGCGGGCGGGATCCGTGCGGAGGGCGGCGGCCACCTCGGCGATGGTGGAGGCGATGTTCGCCTCATCGGTGCCGTCGACGAGCCACCCGGTCCCGCCATGGTCGATGACCTCGGGCACGGCGGTGACGGCCCCGGCGATGCAGGGAATTCCGGTGGCCATGCCCTCGAGCAGCACGGTGGGCAGGCCGTCGGCGTTGCCGTCGGAGCCGATGACGAACGGGGAGACGAGGATGTCATGGTCGGTGAGCATGTCGCGGACCTCGGCCTGAGTCAGCGCTCCGTGGAAGGTGACGAGGTCGTCGAGTCCGAGTGCGTGGGACTGGGACCGCAGATCCTCCTCGAGGGGGCCGGTGCCCACGAGGTCGAGGCGGCAATCCGTTCCTTCCCTGCGGAGGCGGGCGAGCGCGTCGAGGAGGTGGGTGAACCCCTTCTTCTCGACGAGGCGGCCGACAGCCAGCAGCGAGGGAACCTCGCCCGTTGCTCCCTGCCTGGGCCGGTACGGGAAGCGGTCGAGTTCGAGGCCGTTGCGCACGACGACGATCCGGTCGGCCAGCTCGGGCCCGAGCACCGTGGACAGGTAGCGGCGATTGAATTCGCTGATCGCGATCACATGGTCGGCGTCCGCGGTCTTGCGGGCGAGGTCGGTGAGCACGACATCCTCGTGGAAGATGTCCTTCGCATGCGTGGTGAAGGAGTACGGGATCCCCGTCAGCGCCGAGACGGTCCGGGCCACCGTCGTCGCCACCGACGCGAAGTGCGCGTGCAGGTGCGTCACTTCGTGGTCGAGTGCCAACCGGGCGAGGGTGAGCGCTTGGATCACATCATCGTGGCTCAGTTCCATGAGCTCGCCGAGGTGGCCCGGCACTGCCGCGGCCACGCGCGGTTCCGCTGCGGCCTCGGCGAAGGTCTGCCAGAAGCTGCGGGCGCTCGAGGGCCGGTCGATGTGGATGACCTCGGCGCGGACGCGGGCGAGTTCGGGGTGGAAGCGGGTGTCCGTGCTCGGGCGCAGGGAGAAGATGACGAGGTCCTCTCCGGCGGCTTCGCGGGCGAGGATCTCGGAGACGATGAAGGTCTCGGAGAACCGCGGGTACATCTTGAGCACATAGGCGCGGCGGCCGGGATGTCTTTCCGTCGGAGCGGTCGTGGTTGCCGGTGGACGCGGTGTCGGCGTGGCCGGCGTCGAAATGGTTGGTGTCTGTTCAGACAGCATGGCTGGTCTCCTCCAGAGCGATGGACAGACGGGCGGACGGTGCTGTGTCGGTCACGGTCGGTGCGGTCGCAGAGATCGGCAGGGCCGCCGTCGTCGGTGCCGGTTCGGATGCGAGTGCCGTTGCCTCGGCGCGGTCATCTGCGATGAGGTCCGCTGCCAGGCGGGGAACGGTGGCCAATCCGGTGAGATCGATATGGGAGCGGTCTGTGGGTCGCCCGACCCGGCCGGCGAACCATTCGCTGAGCACATCGGCGTCGAGGCGCTCGATCGTATGGGCATCGACCGCTCCGGCTGCGGAGAGGGCGAATGCCCGCCTGGGCTGCTCGGCCCGATGACCCTTGCGGGGGACGACAAGCGCGGGAGTATCGGTGGCCATGAGCTCGGCCAGAGTGTTGTAGCCGCCCATGCACACGACCGCCTCGGCGGAGGCGACGAGTCCGGGGATGTCGTCGCAGTGGCGGATGACGGTGGTGGCCCCACCGGCACGTGCACGCAGTCGGTCGAACTCCTCGGTGGCCATCTGCGGACCTGTGACGATGAGGTGACGGTGGCCGTCGGGCGGATCGGCGTCGACGGCGATGGAGGCGAGGCTTCCGCCGTCGGATCCCCCGCCGAGGCAGGTGAGGAGGAACCGCTCGGAACCGAACTCTGCCTCCGCGGTGTCGGCTGCTTCGGCACCGACCGGCTGCGCGCTCGCTGCGTCGGCGCCCACTGGCAGTGGGCCGCCGTCAGCGGGGCGGCCCTGTGACAGGTAGCCGGTGGTCACGGCCTTGGACGCAAGCGGAGCCGGCACTTCCCCGGTGGACCGGGGATCGTAGACGTCCGGGTCACCGTAGATCCAGACCGTGTCGAAGGATTCGGCCACGCGTGCGGGCCCTCCGACCTTCTCCCATTCGGCAGCGATGACGGACGGGGTGTCGAGGACTTCGCGCAGGCCGAGGACGGTGCGGCAGCCGTGGCCCCGAACCCGGTCTATGGCCTCGGCGAGTTCGCCGCCGATGCCGAAGGGGTGCCGGTCGACGATGAAGAGCTCGGGCCGCTGCTGATCGAGGATCGCCGAGATCGCCGCCGCCCGCAGTGCCCTCAGCCCCTGCATCGAGGAGGCGAGCGCCCGGGGCACGTAGCCGCCGGGTGCGGGAGTGACTCCGGGCAGGATCACCCAGTCCCACCCATCCGGCAGGTCGAATCGCGCGGCCTCGGGACTGCTGGCGATGAGCAGACCGGAGACCTCACGGCCGGTCAGTGCCGGCAGGTCCCGGGCCAGCGCAAAAGCCAGTGCCCGGTTGCGGCGGATGTGGCCCAGTCCCAGCGAGTCGTGGGAGAACAGTGCGACTCTCAAGCGTCTTCTCATACATCTCAGCTTGTCGGCTGTGCTTAAGATGAAGTTAAGACGCGGATGAGAAAGATCTTAGGTTCAGTCCACGCGGTATCCGAAGCCCCTCACGGTAGTGACGAAATCGGAGCCGAGTTTCTTGCGCAGGTACCCGATATAGACGTCGACGACGTTCGAGCCGGGGTCGAAGTCGAATCCCCACACATGGGAGAGCAGCTGTCCGCGGGAGAGGACGTTGCCGCGGTTGCGCAGCAGGATCTCGGCCAGGGACAGTTCCCGAGCGGAGAGCTCGACGAGACGGTCTTTGACCCACACCTGTCTCTTGAGCAGGTCGATGCGCACCTCGTCGCGAATGAGCTCCGTGACCTCCTGCTCCTGCGGACTCTCCTTGAGCCGCAGACGGACCCGAGCCAGCAGTTCCGCGAACCGGAAGGGCTTGATCATATAGTCGACCGCCCCTGACTCGAGGGCATAGATCGTGTCGTCCGGGTTGTCCCGGGCGGTAAGCACGAGCACCGGCAGTTCGGGTCGTCGCTCGCGCAGATGTCTCAGCACGCTGAATCCGTCGAGTCCGGGCAGACCGATGTCGAGGATGACGAGTGCGAAGTCTCCCGTCAAGGCCAAGTCTCGCCCGGTGAGGCCGTCGGCGGCGATCTGCGGACTGAATCCGGCGGCGGTCAGGCCCTTCGAGATGAAGGCGGAGATCCGCTCTTCGTCCTCGATCACGAGAATGCTCTTCACTTCTGTCCTTTCGGCAGGATCATGCGGAACTGTGCACCGATGGAGGTCTGGTCGAGAACGACTCTGCCTCCATGCGCCTCGGCGATGGCGGAGATGATCGACAACCCCAGCCCGAAGCCGGCCCCGTCGGTCGAGCCGCGGCAGAAGCGGTCGAAGATGTCCTCGGCGATCTCGTCGGGCACCCCTTCGCCTTCGTCACGGACCCAGATGTGCACGGATTCGGAGTCGTCGCGGGCACCGAGCACGATCACCTGACCGTCCTCGGTGTGCTCGACGGCATTGGCCGCCAGCTGCAGGAGCGCCTGCGTAAGGCGCTGTCGGTCCCCGTGGAAGCTCAGCGATTCGGGCACCTCGAGGCCCCACTCCCGATCTCCCAGTCCTTTGGCCTTCGCCAAGGAATCGGACACGACCACAGTGAGATCCACCTCGGCGAAACGCACGAAATCAGGGCGTCGGGCACGGGCCAGCAGGAGCAGCTCTTCGACGAGGCGGCCCATCCGATCCGTCTCATCGAGCAGCATCGCCCGCGTCTCCTCGACGTCGCTGACGTCCTCCGCGTTCATCGTCTCCAGATGACCGCCGAGGATGGTCAGCGGGGTGCGCAGCTCATGCCCGACATCGTCGAGGAACCGCCGCTGAGCTTCGAAAGCCGCCTCGAGACGGTCGAGCATGTCATTGAAGGTGTGCCCGAGTTCGGCAATGTCGTCATGGCCCTTCGTCTTCAGGCGACTGCTGAAGTCACCGCCGGAGATCGACTGTGCGGTCCGCCTCAGCTCGGTCACCGGTGACAGCAGCCGTCGCGCCAGAAGTGAGGAGAGACCGGCGATGAGCAGGGTGGCGGCGAGCGCGACGACGACATAGATCTGCATGATCTGCACGAGGTCGGCGTGGCTGGCCGAGACGTTGTGGACGACGACGAAGGCTCCCGCCCCGTTCGTCGCGGCCGCTCCGCCCGCGACTTCGCCGACGCCCTTCGTCCGGGTCGTCGAGTCGGTGGGCGCGGTCTGGGTGTCCGTGGTCGTGGCGGCTCCCGCCTCGGCGCCGGTGATGGGCAGAACGAAGCCTTCGTACTCGACGTCGCCGACGGTCAGGCGGACCTCCCCGCCTTTCTCGGCCGCACCAGCCACGGCCTTCTCGAAGGCGCTCGAACTGCCGAGGAGGTCCTCCGGTTCGCCCTGATAGAGCACTCTGCCGTCGGTGAGGAAGGCGAAGAGCACCTCGTCCTCGTCCGGCCTGTTCTGGGCGAGGAAATTGCTGAGGATCTCATCGACGGAGGCGAATGGTCTGCCGGTCTGCGGGTCGATTCCGTTCTCGGAGAACGTCCGCATCTCGTCGATCTCTTGGGACATCGAGGCGGTGGTCCGGCTGGACACGTTGTTCGACTCCACGGTGTAGAGGATGAGGCCGACGATAGAGAGTGTGAGCACGGACAGCGCGGCGACGGTGATGGTCAGCCGGTTCTGAACGGTCAGCCCGACGCGCCGCTCAGTCGTCATCGTCGTCCCCGTCATCGTCATCGTCATCGTCATCATCGTCGCCGTCATCGTCATTGTCATCATCGTCGTCGGGGACTTCGCGAGGTGGGTTGGGCACCGGTTCGTAGGAGTGCTCGATCTCCTGCGGGTCCGCATCTCCGGACTCTCTGCCGTCCGATGTGCGGCCGTCGGTGGCGCTGCCACCGGAGTCTGCCTCGGCAGAGCTGTCGGCGTCTGGATCGGGCATCGTCGGCTCGGAGGTCTCCGTCGGTTCGGGGGTGACTTCCACCGGGCTGAGATCCGGCGGTTCGGATTGGGCGGTATTACGCACGATGAGGACGGTCAGCAGTGCGAGCATGATGACGAGACCGGCCACAACCCAGCCGAGGATCTTCGATCGCCCACCCATACCGACCACATTGCCCAAGGCCTGCGGCAAAGTCGAGCCGGAGGCGATGAGAGTCTTCTTAAGCGGGATGTTCGGGCGCCTGTGATACCGTAAGCGCCGACCGCCCCGACGACCCGCAGGAGCCCACCGATGAGCGACGATCGCGCGGACCGCGACGAGGCAGAGCCCGTATCCGCAGACTCCTCATCGACGACGTCCGAGCCCACCGAGCCGGACACCGGTTCCGCATGGACAGACGGTTCCGCGACTACCGAGCCGGATGCCGGCTCCGAGACTGACCCCAAGGAGAATCCGTGGGCGGCGATCAAACCCTGGCAGGGCAAGGCTGCCGGCCTCGACAAGCTGCTGCTGTTCATCATCATCGGCGTCCCGCTCATCTACCTCGGCCTCATGCCGCTGCGACCGTGGATGCTCGTCCATGCTCCGGTCGTCCAGGAATTCATCAACGGCGCGAAGACCTCGATCGTCGCTGCCGCCGCCTATGCCCGGGTCGGTGAGATTCCGCTGTGGCTGGTCGTCGTCGCAGGCTTCGTCGGCATGGCCAAACTCGATTGGGCGTTCTGGCTGGCCGGTCGCCGCTGGGGCGACGGTGTGCTGCGGCTCTTCGCGCAGAACGAGCGCCAGCTCAAACGCATCAACCAGCTGAAGAAGATCCCGAGCTGGGCGCTGTTCCTCATGACGCTGATCTCGCGTTGCCCGGGTATCCCGGGCACCCTCGTCTATCTCGTCGCGGGATGGACGCGGATGCGGCTGTCGCTGTTCCTCGTCGCCGATCTCCTCGGCTGCCTCATCTTCACGCTCATCTGGACATTCCTGGGCTATCAGCTCGGAGAGGCCGCCGTCGACATCCTCAAGGTCATCGACAAGTACGCCCTGTGGCTGACTTTGGCGCTCATCGTCGGTATCTTCGCCTTCAGCTTCTTCAAGGAATACCGCAAGCAGAAGAAGGCACAGGTCTGAGCATCAGGCTCCGAAGGACAGGAAAGTCTCGCGCATGCGCTGCGGGTTCGCCTTCTGGCCGCTGAAGAGCTCGAACGCGTCGATGGCCTGATTGACCGCCATTCCTGATCCGTCGAGCGTGCGGCACCCCTTGGCCCTGGCTTCGGCGAGCAGTTGTGTCTCGAGCGGGAAGTACACGACGTCGGCCACCCAGGTCTCCGACCCGAACACCGAGGTGTCGACCGGGGCTCCCGGATACGCCTCCATCCCCACCGGGGTGGCGTTGACGATCCCCTGCGCCGAGGCGGCCGCCCCTTGCAGCTCATCGAGCCCGATCGCTCGCGCCCGAGTTCCGACCGATGACGTTTCGACGATGTCCGCGGCGAGTCCTTCGGCACGCTGCACATCGGTGTCGGCGATGATGAGGTCGCCGATCCCGAGTTCGGCAAGGGCGAACCCGACCGCACGGCCGGCACCGCCCGCACCGATCTGCACGACCGCCTCGGTGGCGGCACCGTCCAGTCCGGCACGGAATCCGGCGGCGAAACCGGTGACATCGGTGTTGTATCCCATCGTCCGTCCGGCATCGTCGATGACGACTGTGTTGACCGAGTTGATGCGCGCGGCCACGGGATCGACCTCATCGAGAAGGCCGATGACCTGCTGCTTGAACGGGTGGGTGATGTTGAGCCCGTCGAAACCGAGGCGAATCGCTGCGGTGAGCAGCTCCGTCAGTGTCGCCTCGGCGAGGTGGGGGCTGCTGATGTCGATGGTGCGGTAGATCGTGGGGATGGAGTGCGCGGCACCTTCGTTCTCGTGCATCCGCGGGGTGCGGGATGCGGAGATGCCGTCGCCGATGAGGCCGAGGAGGAGGGATGAGGTCATAGTCTCGCTTTCGCATTCGTGAGGAGGTCGATGAGGATCTCGACCGCGTGGACATAGCCTTGTGCACCGGCCCCGGCGATGACGGCCGCGGCCACGGGTGAGAGGTAGGAGTGGTGGCGCACGGCCTCCCGCGCATGCGGGTTGCTCAGGTGCACCTCGATGATCGGGTGGTTGTAGGATTTGAGCGCATCGTGCAGGGCCAGGGAGGTGTGCGTGTACGCGCCCGCGTTGATGATCGCACCGACAGTGGAGTGCCGGGCGTCGTGGACGGCGTCGATGAGCCCGCCCTCATGGTTGGACTGGATGCAGCGGACGCCCAACCCCGCCTCGGCGGCGGTGTCGGCGCACATGGCCTCGATATCGGCCAGGGTGGTGCGGCCGTAGATCTCCGGTTCGCGTTCCCCGAGGAGGTTGAGGTTGGGGCCGTTGAGGATGAGGATTTCGGGCTCGGTGTGCGGTTCGACCATGGTCACCTCGGGAATCGGGCGGCGATCAAGGCCGCAGTTTCGTTCAGTCGGGGGACGAATTCGATGAGCTCGTCGAGGCTGCGGCGGAAGACGGGTGCGGCGAGCGCGAGTGAGGCCAGCAGTGTGCCGTCGAGGTCGAAGACGGGTACGGCCAGGGCATTCATGCCGATGTCGTTCTCTTCGGACTGTCCCGCCCAGCCGTCGGTGCGGATCTGTTCGAGGCGCCTGAGCATCTGTGCCGGGTCGGTGATCGAGTTCGGAGTGCGGGCGACGAGGTCGAGGGAGGCGACCGTGGCATCGACCTGCGGATCATGGGCGAGCAGAGCCTGGCCGATCGCGGAGGTGTGCAACGGTGATTCGTCCCCGGGGTCGGTGGTCGTACGGAACTGCGGGCCGTCGACGGTGAGCACGGTGAGAGCGGCATTGCCGCGACGGACGGCGAGGATGCTCGATTCGCCGGTGGAGGCCGTCAGCTCCTGGAGCAGGTCCTTCGTCGCTCCGGATAGCCCTTGCCGGTGCGCGACCTTCTGGGCCAGTCGGAAGACCTCCATCCCGAGGGTGTAGATCTTTGTACGCGAATCGAAGCTGGCATACCCGGATTCGACGAGCCCGCCGAGGAGGCGGTAGGCCGTCGAGAAGGGGTAGCCGGTCGCCTCGGCGGCCTGGGCGGCGCTGATCCCCTCCGGTGATTCGCCGAGGAGTTCGAGCATCTCGAAGGTCTTCGTCACCGAGTTCGAGCCCTTGGGCGGCATGTTTCGCCTCCTCGCGTTGCTGTGGCAGTTCGGTGGTGCTGGGGCAGTGTGTGCGGGCGGTTCGTGAGTCCGGAAAGCAGAGTTCCCGAGTTCCACGTTGACAGGCTATGTCATCTCCATCACACTGTAAACCACAATGTAACAAGTATTGCCACACTATGGCAATACCATGCCGGTCCGATGAACGCACGACAGCGCTGAGGCCGTCGACATGTCCCTGAGAATGAGAGATGCGAGGAAGCATGAGCAACGCGATCGAGGAAGCTCGCCCCACGAGGAAGACACCGCTGCGCGCGGCTCTGTCGAGCTGGACGGGCTCCGCTCTGGAGTACTACGACTTCGCGGTCTATGGAACCGCTGCGGCGCTGGTGCTCAATACCTTGTTCTTCCCCGAGACCACCGCACCGGGAATCGCCATCCTCTTGGCGATGGGCACAGTCGGAGTCGCCTATGTCGTGCGCCCGCTGGGCGCACTCATCATGGGACCGCTCGGTGACCGCTTCGGTCGCAAATTCGTCCTCATGCTCACTCTGTTCATGATGGGCGTCTCGACCTTCCTCGTCGGCTGCCTGCCGACCTATGAACAGGTCGGCATGCTGGCCCCGATCCTGCTCGTGCTCTGCCGCATCGTCCAGGGCCTATCCGCTTCGGGCGAGCAGGCGAGCGCAATCTCCGTCTCCCTCGAACATTCGGCCGAAGGGAAACGATCGTGGACGACGAGCTGGACCCTGCACGGCACTCAGGCCGGGACCCTGCTGGCCACCGCAGTGTTCATCCCCTTCACTGCCTTCCTGCCCGACGAAGCACTGTTCAGCTGGGGTTGGCGCGTACCGTTCTGGCTGTCGGCGCTCGTCGTGCTCACCGCCTGGCTCATCCGTCGTGGCCTCGAGGAGCCGCCGGCGTTCAAGGAGGCACGCGCCGACAACCCACCTCTCATGCAGGTCTTCCGGTGGCATAAGGCCGCGGTCGTCCGCGTGGCCGTATGCGCCATGGTCAACACCGTGAATATGGTCTTCACCGTCTGGTCGCTGTCGTTCGCCACGTCGATCGTCGGACTCGAGCGTTCAACCATGCTGCTCGTCTCGGTCATCGCCAACGGTGTCGCTCTGTTCGCGATCCCGGCCGCCGCGCTGCTCTCCGACCGGTTCGGCCGGAAGCCGGTCTTCATCACCGGGGCCGTCGGGTCGGGTCTGATGATGTTCCCGTACCTGGGTGCGGTTTCGGCCGGGAACTGGCCGCTCATCTTCGTCTTCGGCGCCATCATGTCCGGCTGTGCGTACTCGCTGGCCAACTCCATCTGGCCCTCGTTCTACGCCGAGATGTTCCCGACGACGGCACGAGTGACAGGTCTGGCACTGGGCACACAGGTCGGATTCGCGGTCTCCGGCGGTCTGGCTCCGGTCCTCGCGTCCGCTGTCGCCGGCGCCGGAGGAGAGAATTGGGTCTCGGTCGCCGCGTTCACCGCGGCCGTCTGCATCGTCGTCGGCCTGGTCGCGATGACGGCAAAGGAGACGAAGGGACTGAGCCTGGAAGAGATCGATGTCATCCACGAGGAAAGGTCACGATGAGAACTTCGATTGCCACGGTGTGCCTGTCGGGCACGCTCGAGGAGAAGCTGCAGGCTGCCGCAACGGCGGGATTCGATGGAGTCGAGATCTTCGAACAGGACCTCATCGTCTCCCCCAACTCCCCCGAAGCGACCGCCGCACTGGCCGCAGAGCTCGGACTGAGTCTTGACCTCTATCAGCCCTTCCGCGATTTCGAAGGCGTCGAGGACGAGCTGTTCGCCGCAAACCTGGCCCGTGCCGAGGCGAAGTTCCAGTTGATGAAGCGGCTCGGCATGACCACGATGCTGCTGTGCTCGAACGTCGCCACCGCAACCATCGACGATGATCAGGTCGTCGTCGATCAGCTGCGCCGCCTCGGCGATCTGGCCGAGAAACACGGCATCGACGTCGCCTACGAGGCTCTGGCATGGGGTCGGTTCGTCTCCGAATACGATCGTGCCTGGGACCTCGTCAGGGCCGCCGACCATCCGCGCATCGGCACCTGCCTCGACAGCTTCCACATCCTCTCCCGTGGCACGGACCTGTCACGCATCGCCGAGATCCCGGGCGAGAAGATCTTCTTCCTCCAGCTCGCTGACGCTCCGTCCCTGTCGATGGACGTGCTCAGTTGGTCCCGTCACCACCGAGTCTTCCCCGGCGAAGGCTCGTGGGATCTCACCGACTTCCTCGCTCGCGTCGCCGGTACCGGTTATGCCGGACCGGTGTCGCTCGAGGTCTTCAACGATTCCTTCCGGCAGGCCAACACTCAGCGCACCGCTGTCGACGGACTGCGTTCTCTGCGATGGCTCGAAGCCAATGTGTCGGCCGTCGGCACGGACGGCGCTCATGTGGGGCTCGACCTGCAGCCGCTGCCGCAGGTCGCGGAGCCGCGAGGTATCGACTACGTCGAACTGAACACCGATGACCTGGGCGCGCTCACCCGGTTGATCCACCAGCTCGGCTTCCGGTTCGTCGGCTTCCACCGCACGAAACCACATGTGCAGCTGTGGCAACGCGGTCAGGCTCGAATCGTCGTCACTGAGCCCGCCAGCCCGTGCGACGAATTCACCACCGTGACCAACGAAACCACCGACCCGGCTGAAGAAGCCGCCGCCTTGGCAGCAGACTCCACCGGGTCCGGAACATTTCTGCGCGGCATCGGCTTCGCCGTCGACAATGCCGACGCCGCAATGGAACGTGCACTCTTGCTCTCGGCCACGGAAGTCCCCCGCGATCAGGCACACGACGAAGAGGTGCTGCGTGGGGTCTTCGCACCCGACGGATCAGAGGTCTTCTTCGGTGATGGCGATGGTGAGGATCCGCAGTGGACCGACGAGTTCGGCACCGTCCCGGACGACCGGCAGTCGGCGATCGACCACATCAACCTCGCTCAGCCTGCTCATCACTACGACGAAGCAGTGCTCTTCTACACCTCCCTCCTCGCTCTGACCGCATTGCCGTCCCAGGACGTGCCGAGCCCCTCCGGCCTTGTGCGCTCCCAAGTGATGTCGAGCGCCGATGGGGCAGTGAGGATGCCGCTCAACGTCTCCCCCGACCACAGTCCCAACGCGTTGGGCCGAGGTGCTGGTTCAACCGCAGAGACCTACCCCGAGCATGTGGCCATCGCCTGCGACGACATCTTCACTGCCGCGATGACCGCGGTCGCGCGAGGCCTGAAGTTCTTGGAAGTGCCGCAGAACTACTATGAAGACCTTGCCGCACGCTTCGACCTCGCACCGGAGCTGCTGGATCGGCTCAGCGAGCACAATATCCTCTACGACCGTGACGACGAGGGCGAATTCCTCCATTTCTATACGTCGACGATCGGCTCGGTCTTCTTCGAGATGGTCGAACGCCGCACCGGCTATCACGGCTTCGGTGCTCCGAACGCACCGGTGCGGCTGGCGGCTCAGTACCGACGCAACGCTGAGAGCTGAACCGATCAGAAAGGCGCAGCGCTCGACACGGTTCAGAGGGGTCTGCTCACCAGCGGTTCCGGACAGAACTCCCAGACCGCGCTGGACGTCTCAGGCCCTTCAACTGGACCGCTGGCCGGCAGAAGGTCCTCGTCCTTGAACTGTGAGAGGATGCGACCGTGTGAGCCATGCCACACGATCCTTTCGACGGTCGACACCTCGGCGTCGAGCACGCGCGCGACCGCGTCGATCTCAGCGTGCACGTAGTCGACGGTGAGATCGGCTTCGGGATCGGCCACCTCGGCGAGGTATCCGACCACCTTGTGGTCGACTTCGAAATGGGTGGACCCGGCGAGCATCAGCAGGTGGAGCCAGGTAATGCCCGAGCTCTGGCTGGGCAGAGCTCGCCACCCCTTCGACACGTCGCTGGAGAACGCAAAGCTGCCGACTCCCTCACCGACCGCCGCCCGCAGATCACCAACATCATCGATTCCATGGTCGACCATGACTCGGACGGCGCTGTCGACGACCTCAGCCTTGAGAACTGCCCCGGGGCGGGTACTGGCCGGCTTGAGGTTGCAGATCACCTCGCGCGCCCACACGTCCGCCCCTCCAGCCGCGGCGATCGAATAGCGAAGCGATTTCGCACCGTCACTGTTCCCGTGTCGGGCGATGTACCGGGCGACGATGTTATCCACCGCTGTCGGGTGGGAGCCCGTCGAATAGATCGCGTCAAGAATGCACAGCGCGAGGCTACTCGGGTAGCTCGGTGTCATCGCCTGACCGAAGTCGCCGAGGAACTCTCCGCACCTCTGCGCCAAGCGAGCGACGCTGTTGGTCGTGATCATCATTGTTCTGACCTTCCGTCATGCGCCGCACCCTGCGACGCGGTGCCGCCGACTCCGATGTCGGAAGCTTGAGAAGAACACTAGACACCGGCACTGACACAACATGCTCGGTCATGAATCGAACATATATATAAACCACTCCCACCTGCGAAATGTCTCAGGCAACTGGCCTTGGCAGGCATGGTGGGCTCTGGCAAGGTGGAGCCATGAGCACAGAAGAGATCATCATCGACGGCCCCCTGGCACGCGCATCGCGGATCCTCTGCCAGGTGTCAGCCAAGCATGTGGCAGACAAGGCCGAGATCAAGAAGTCCGAACTCAAGGACTACGAAAAGGGAATCGCGGACCTCACCGCCGAGCAGGAACGTCGTCTCATCCTCGCCCTCGAGGAATACGGTGCACGGTTCATTCCCGACGGCGCAGAGGGTGGCTACGGCATCCGCCTGAAATTCAGCCGCGCAAAAGTCCGCGCGATCGAACGGTGGGAAGACGAAGGCGGCACCCCCGGCTCCGATGACGTCTGAGCTCTCCGCTAAAGGATGCTGAGCGACCAGGCGTCGTCAGTGAAGTTCCGGCGGCTGAGTCACCACAAGGGCGGCTGAGTCATCACAAGGCTGTGGCCTCGAATCCGCATTGAGCGGATTCGAGGCCACAGGTGCATCCGTTGACTCCGAGGGACCACCTCGGCGCCGAAAATGTCGCCGGCGACGAGCGCCGGGAAACATCAGCGGAGAACGTCAGTTCTTGCCGATGAACTCGAGGTTGTCGACGACACGATTGGAGAAGCCCCACTCGTTGTCATACCAGGCAACGACCTTGACGTGGTTGCCGACGACGCGGGTGAGCGCGGAGTCGAAGATAGACGAAGCGGGCTGACCGACGATATCGGAGGAGACGATGGGCTCGTCCTCGTACTCGAGGATGCCTTTGAGTTCGCCCTCCGAGGCCTTCTTGTAGGCGTCGAGCACCTCGTCGCGGGTGACCTCGCGGGACACGGTCGTGTTGATCTCGACGATCGAGCCGACCGGGACGGGAACGCGGATGGCGTCGCCGGACAGCTTTCCGTCGAGCTGCGGGAGGACGAGGCCGATGGCCTTGGCCGCACCCGTCGAAGTGGGGATGATGTTCTCGGCAGCGGCACGGGCACGACGGGGATCCTTGTGCGGGCCGTCCTGAACCATCTGGTCACCGGTGTAGGCGTGGACGGTGGTCATGAAGCCCTGCTCGATTCCGGCGAGGTCATCGAGGACCTTGGCCAGCGGAGCCAGGGCGTTCGTCGTGCACGAGGCGTTGGAGATGACGGTGTGCTCGGGCTTGTACGCCTCGCTGTTCACACCATAGGCGAGGGTGACGTCGGCACCCTTCGAGGGAGCGGAGACGAGGACCTTCTTCGCGCCGGCAGTGATGTGGGCGCTGGCCTTGTCGGCCTTGGTGAAGCGGCCGGTCGATTCGAGGGCGATGTCGATGCCGAGCTCGCCCCAGGGCAGCTTGGCCGGATCCTTCTCGGCGAAGACTTTGATGGTCTTGCCGTCGATGATGAGGGAATCCTCGGTGGCCTCGACGTCGTGATTGAAGCGTCCGAGGGTGGTGTCGAACTTCAGCAGCCGAGCGAGATCGTCGACGGCGCCGAGGTCGTTGATGGCCACGACCTCGAGCTCGCTGCCGCGCTCGATCAGGGCCCGCAGGGTGCTGCGTCCGATGCGACCGAAACCATTGATGGCGATGCGAGTCAATGTCACTCCTTTTACACGGGATTCGTCTTGATATCTCCATCATGGGCGACTTCCACGCGTGGCAACAGTGGCCAGACAGTCAATCTGCGCAAGGTTCTCGCCAGTCGTATTGCCAGATGCCGAAAGTTTCTGGCCAGAGCCGCTGACGTGTGATCCGGGTCGCTGAAATGTACCGAAAAGCGCCCAGCCCTCACCACTCGAAGCGGCCTGTACTCAGCCCTGGGAAGAGTGCCTTTTCAACCCTGAAAGGAGTGGCGGTAGTCGTTCGGTGAGGTCGAGAGGGTGCGTTGGAAGTGCATCCGCAGATTCGCCCCCGTCCCGAGTCCCACCTGGTCAGCGATCTGCTCGATGCCCAGGTCGGAATTCTCCAGCAGCTCTCGGGCGACATCGACTCGGGCCCTGAGAACCCACTGCATCGGGGTATAGCCGGTGTCTTCGACGAAGCGACGAGAGAAGGTGCGCACGGAGACTCCGGCATTGGCGGCGAGATCGCGCAGGGTGATCTTCTCCCCGATGTGCTGCAGTGCCCATTCGCGGGTGTCGGCGAAGTCGTCGCCAAGAGGATCGGGCACGCTGCGCGGCACGTACTGTGCCTGGCCCGCGCTGCGGTAGGCGGCGGCGACCAGCCGCCGGGCGACCTGGTTGGACAGTCCGACCCCGTGGTCGCTGCGGATGAGATGGAGGCACAGATCGATCGCCGAGGCGGCTCCAGCGGAGGTCAGCAGCTGTCCTTCGTCGATGAAGAGGACGTTCTCGTCGACCTTGATCGAGGGGAACCGTCGAGCAAGCTCCTTCGCCGTCGACCAGTGCGTGGTGGCGCGTCGCCCGACGAGCAGCCCCGTGCGCGCGAGGACGAACGTGCCGGTGGAGATCGCGGCGATCCGCGCGCCGCGTTCGAACGCCGAGAGCAGGGCCCCGATGACCGAAGCGGGCGGTTCGTCCGCCACCGCCGAGGTGGCACCCGGCAGGATGACCGTATCCGCGGCCTCCAACGCTTCGAGACCCCGATCGACGGAATAGTCAAGGCCGTCCGATCCAGCCACTTTGCCTGCGGTGATGCCGCAGACCTCGACTTCATAGGGCCAGCTGCCCGCGGGCACGGTCGTCGTTCGTGCACCGGGGACGGCGGAAGCCGCCTCACCGCTCGGATTCGGCTGGGAGCGGGGAGCCACCTCGGTGCGGGTGCGGTCGGTGGCGGCGTTCGACTCGCGGCCGAAGACCTGGACGGGGACGCCAAGATCCATAGCAGACACCCCGTCCAATGCCAGCACGAGGATGCGGTGCGGGCGGGAACGGGGTGTTCTGCGCGGAAGGGTGCGGGGCTCGTCAGTCATGATCGCCTCTCAGTCTAGGCAATCGGGACTCGCCCCGGTGCGCACTCAGTGCTCGTGGACCCCGGTGAGCTTGAAGCCCAGACGACCGTGGGCATACGCTCCACCGGCGCGGAGAGCCGAGGCGGTCCAGGCGGTCTCGGCCAGTTCGGTCTCTGTGGCACCGGCTTTGACGGCGGCATTCGAATGCGCATCGATGCAGTAGGCGCACTGGGTGGTGAGCCCGACGGCGTAGGCGATGAGCTCGCGGTACTTCAGCGGGATCTCACGACCTTCGGAAGCGAAGACGGCGTTGTTGAATTCGCCGAATGCCTTGAGAATGTCGGGAGTGGTCTCTTTGTAGGCCCTGTCGTACTTGCCGTCGGTCTCGCGGTCGAAGAAGTCGGTCATCGTCGTATCTCCTGTTATCGGTGTCATTCCGATCCTCACGCTACCGATTTCGCTCCTCGGCTGCACGGGTTTCGCCCGATGATGACAACCGCTGTCTTCTGCGGGTGGATCCGTCTCGACTATCCGCGCTGTTTCGAGGTGGATCCGTCCGCAGGAGACACGCGACCCGCTCGGCCTCAGTAGAGCGTGTTGTGGCCGATGAGAGGGGCAGTCTGCGCTCCCGGAAGAGGCGGTTCCTGAGGTGCGGCTGCGGGAGGCGAGACATCACGAGGTGCAACCGCAGGAGACGTTGCTTCACTCAGCGGAGGCATGCGCGCTGCAGATGCAGGGTCTGAAGCTGCCGGCGCTGCGGATGCCGGGTCGGCGGGAGCCGGAGCCACCGGTGCGGCCTCTGCCGGTGCGGGCAGGGTGTCTGCGGGGACCGATTCGACGGAATTCGCGGCCGCCTGCACCGCCTCGGCCGGTGACGCAGCCACCGGAATCGACTCTGCGGCCAGCGCCTCGGCGCTCTCCGCTTCGGGACTGCCGATGCTCGGGTCGGCGGGCGCAGCAGCGCTCGGCGCTGCTGGCGTGGTGCCCGGTGCAGCGTGTCGGGGAGCCGCCTCGGTGGGGGCAGGATCGGCAGGCGTCCGAGCGGTGGTCGGGATCGCCTCGGCGATGGCTTCGAACATGGCCAAGGTGCCGTGCTGGGCGGCCAGGCTCACCGGTTCAGGGTCGCTCGAGAGCTTGACACCGACGGTCTGCGTGGCGCGGTCGATGTAGAGCATCTGCCCATGAATGCCGATGCCGATGACGACGTCCCGGCTGGCCGAAGGCAGCCAGAACTGGCTGCGGTACATGCCGCCCGGATAGGAACGCCCCGACGGGGATGCGGCGAAGATCTTCGCCGAGTCCTCGGCACCGGTGAAGATGTCGTCGACCCATTCCGCCGAGAGCACCCGTTCGCCGTTTTCGGTGGTGCCGCCGCGGGCGATCATCTCGCCGAAGCGGGCGAGGTCGCGCAAGGTCGCGCTGATGGCGCCGTCGGCGATCGATCCGCCCCACCGGTCCTGGCAGACCTGGGCAGCGTGGGCGGCGCCGATCTTCGACCACACGTATTCGCTGGTGACGATGGAGAACGGCTGGCCGGTGACCGTCTCGGCGATCCAGGCGAGCACATCGGTCTCGCAGCTGCGGTAGACGAAAGCCGATCCGTGGTCACGCTCGCTGGTCAGTCTGGTGAGGAAGTTCTTGATCCCGTTCGCCGAGGCGGCCGTCCGCGGCGCGAAATCGACGGCTTCGAACAGGGCTCGGATCTCCGAATCCTTCTCGAGGTATTCCTCGGAGAACTTGATGCCCGAGCGCATGTCGAGCAGGTCGCGGATCGTTGCCCCCGCGTAGCCGCTCTTGGCCAGAGCGGGCACATGCGTGGTGACGAGGTCGGTGGGGCTGAGCAGCCCGGCGTCGGCGAGCGCTCCGATGACGGTGGCCACGATGGACTTGCTCACGGAGAAGAGCATGTGCTGGCGGGCCGGCTTCATCGGCCAGGCGTATTCCTCAGCCAGTGCCACCCCGCCTCGGGTGACGAGCCAGGCGTCGGTGTGGGTGTTGGCCAGGACGTCGCCGACTGTGGTCCAGTCATCGTCGATCGCCGGCCACTTCTCGCGATCGATGGTCAGCGGGCGGAAGTCGTTGTCGTCGGTGACGTATTCGCGCACAGGTCCGATGCCGCGCGGGATGCCGCCGGTCGGGAAGATCTCCTGCATCCGGGTGAGTGCGAAGGCGAAGAACTCCGGCCACTTCCAGGTATCGAGGTCGATGCTCTCGAGCACCGCTTCGGAGGGGTCGACGATGGCGTCTTCGCTGGCCGATTCGAGTTCCCCGACGTGCGGAAGGGTGATATCCGGCGCCGAGGCGTCCGCATCGTCGTCTCCGGACTGCGCAACTGCGGGGCCCTGGGAGACCGGGGGCTGCTGAGAGTCCGCGTCCGCGGATCGGCCGGGAGCTGCCTCGGTGGCGGTGTCTGTGGATGTGTTGATGCCCTTGGTATTGCCGGACAGTGCACCGATGCGGCGGTTCGGCGGGGTCACCGGGCGGGGCGGAAACGTCTCGTCGTCGCCTGCCATGTCACCTCCGCTGTCTCGACCTGGACTGCGCTGCGCATGTGCGCGGCTGTCCCGATGTGCAGGGAACAGACTACCGGTAGGAGGTGAAACTCCGTAGTCGAAGCGGGCCGATTCGGGCAACGCTGCACACACCAGAGTGAAGGTCCGGCTCCCTCACCAGGCGCGACACCGCAGATCATTACCAATCAGTTATTCACCTGACAGTTGGGTTCGAAACCTGGCAGATAACCTCGAAGCACAGTGACTGTCAGAACCGCGACATCAATGCCGATTCAATGTTCAACAGAATGAGAGCTCAGTATGACGATACTCGCGCACGCTTTCACCATGGTCCCCACTGATGATCTCTCTGCCGCTGTCTCCGCCCACGTGGCGGGCGGGCTCAACGTCTATTGGCGGCCCGATCCGCGGACTGCGTTGTTAGGAGTCAACGACCGCGCCTGCGTGATGGTCGAAGATGATCCGGCTGAACGTGCGCTTGGGCCCGGTCCGGTGCTGCTGGTCGACGATGTCACGACGATTAGCCTAGAAAACGCCGCCTCGCGGACCATTTCGCCAGTTGAGGTGCCGGTCGGCAATTATGCCGCATTGAGCCGGGATGGAATCATCCTCCGCTACCTCGATCTGACGAAGCTGGAGGACGGCGTTCCGCGCGCTTGGTTCGAGGACACACACGACACAGCTGGTTGCGAGGAGGACAAGAGCCATGGGAAATGATGCGGGAGTTTCTGCTGTGAAGACTGCGGGTTTCACGTTGTAGGTCTGCGTGCCGACCGGCGAGACCGCCGCAGCGCGATCGTTCTACAGCTCGCTGTTCGGTCGCGAGCCGGAGTTCGAGCCGCACGACGACTTCTTCGAGTGGGCTCCGATCCCCGGCCAAGAATGCTGGTTTCAGGTGTCAGGGAAAGACCCAGCAGCCCCATTGCTCAACCGAGTCCGTTTTCGTGTGCTCGATCTGGGCAAGGCGTTGTCGTTTCTCGACTCCTCCGGGATAGAAGGGTCCGAACCGTCACAGCTGCCTGGAGTCGTCGCTTTTGTCGACTTCGCTGATCCCTGGGGCAATCGGCTCGGCTACTACCAAGACCTGGTGCCAAGTGGGCAACAGCAGGAATACCGAGGCACCTCGGTCAACGATGAAGCGCAGTTCACTCGGTTCACGAACGAGTAATTGAGATCAGCAGGTCCACCCAGCCCGCAAATATAGGTCACCATCGGATACTTTATTCGCTCAGAAGTCTCCGATGGTGACCTATATTCGGCTTCAAACATCCGATAGCGACCTAAACTCGGCGGAGACTGCGAGAAGCGAGGCCTCTACACCAGCCCCTGGTCCTCGGCGACGCGGATGGCGCGGGCACGGGAATCCACCCCGAGCTTCGTGAACACATTGACGAGGTGACTCTTCACCGTCGCCTCGGTGACGAAGAGCTCCTGCGCGATCTGCGCGTTCGACGCCCCTGTGGCCAAGAGTCTGACGACGTCGCGTTCGCGCCGGGTGAGCTTCGGGCTGGGATTGCGCATCGCCGCGAAGACCTTCGACGAGATCTCCGGAGGCATATAGGTCTCCCCCTTCGCCGCCTTCTCGATCGCCGTAGAGATGTCCCCCGGGTCGATGTCCTTGAGCAGGTACCCCGAGGCCCCGGCGTTGATCGCGGCGATGATTTCCGAGTCGAGGTCGAAGGTGGTGAGGATGAGCACCGCCGGCGGGTTCTGCCGTGCCCGCAGCCGCTTCGTCACCTCGATGCCGTCGATCCCCTCCCCCAGCCGCAGGTCGCACAGGACGACATCAGGGTCGAGATCGTCGACAACCGTCAGCGCTTCTTCACCGCTTCCGGCCTCACCGATCACAGCGATGTGGTCCGGAGCATCGATGACGGATTTCAGACCCGCCCGCACGACCGGATGGTCGTCGACGAGGATGACTCGGATGCTCATGCGTTCTCTCCTGGATCGCGGGTCTCCCCTGAATTGATATCACCCTCGCCGAGGCGGCCCGACTCATCCGTGCCCGCCCCGTCCGAGCCTGTGCCCTCACCCTCGCCGAGGCGGCGGCCCGAATCCGCGTCCGTGCCCTCGACGGCGGGGTTGAGTCCCTCACCCCGGGTGTGCACCTGGGATTGGCTGGGCAGGGTCGCGGAGATCGCGAACCCGGAGCCCTGACTCGATTCGATGACGAGTTCACCGCCGAGTTCGCGCATCCTGGAGCCGATGAAGTCGAGGCCGAATCCCGAATCGGGGTTCCGCTGCCGGTTGTGCGGATCGGCCATTCCGACCCCGTCGTCGACGATGTCCATTCTGATCGCCCCGTCGAGGTCCATGAGGCTGACCATCACTCGTGTGGCCTGCGAATGCTGGCGAACGTTGGCCAGAGCCGATTGCGCGGTCCGCAGCAGCGCCACCTCCGCCTCGGCGGACAGGGTCGGCAGGGTCTCGTCGACGTCGAGGCGACCCGTGATCGAGCTGTCCTCCTCCAGCCTGGCGAGCAGCCGCCGGATCGCCGCGGTCAGCGCACCGTCCTCGAGTTCGGCCGGGGCGAGGGCGGCGATGATGCGGCGGACGTCGCGGGAGCTCTGCGCGGCGAGGTCCTCGACTTGGGCGAGCACCTGCCCGGCGTGGTCATCGGTGGTGCGCTCCGCCTCGGCGTGGGCGATGAGGCGGATCGACGAGATCGACTGCGCGATCGTGTCGTGGATGTCGCGGGAGACACGGGTGCGCTCCTGGATCTCGCCGGCATGCCGCTGAGTCAGGGCGAGTTCGTCCTGGAGGTCGAGCAGGTTCTGGTGGGCGAGTTCGAGGGAGCGCAGCAGTTCCTCCCGGCGACGACCTTCACGGAGGAGTTCGATGTAGCCGCGGGAGAGCCCCAGCGCGAAAACGGCACCGATGAGCGAGCCGATGATGCTCGGCGGGAGCACCTGACCATAGTGGGCCAGCGGCGCGACGATGGTCGCGATATAGGTCAGGGCAGTGAAGACGATGGCGATGCGCAGGGAGAAGAGGTGACCGGCGAGCAGCCAGAGGAGGAAGGCGACCCAGATGAACTCGGCGGAGACGAGCAGGGTGCACAGCCACGCTGCGGCGAGGACGATGAGCCACCATTTCGCCAGCACCAGCGCTCCGGTTCGGGCAGCGCGGACCGCGCCCAGGGCGTACCAGGCGAGGAAGACGACGCTCACGGCGATCGCGGCGAGCATCGGGGCGCCGGTGGTGATCGCGCGGATGCAGGAGATGAGCACGAGGACGAGCGCGATGGCATGTTGGCCGATCTCCATCGTCCGTTCCGTCCATCTGCGCCCGCCCACGCTGCCACCTTCCTGCAGATCCGCCTCGTAGGCGTTGGTGCCGAGGCGATGCTGTTGCGTACGTTGGTCCGTACTCACGATTCTCCCTGCCAACTCAACCACATCCCGGTGGCGAAGTCGTGTGAATGCCCGCGGTCGGTGGCACGCCGGGCGACGAAATGGTGCGAAGGCCGGGCCTCCGCCGGCGGTGCGGGCCCGGACGATGAGTCTCCCCGCCGCCCGGGCCCGGCAACTCACTTTGACATGTGTTCGAGGCTCGACCCGCGAAGTCAGTGCCGACCGCGGTGTGAGCCGGAACCACTGTTTGCGTGCTCCTGCTCGGCGAGCAGGTGGGTCGGCTCCGAGTCGACGGCGGAACCGTCGACGTCATCTGCCTGCCCGGGACCGGCAGCGCGGCCAGCGCCACCGGCCTCACCACCAGCACCACCCTCATCGAAATGAGTGATCTCCTTGTTCGGCCACCACATCCTGTCGCCGACGAGTCCGAAGATCGAGGGCACGATGACGGTGCGGACGATGATCGTGTCGACGAGCACGCCGACTCCGACGATGAGGCCGAGCTGGCCGAGGACCATGAGAGGCAGCATGCCCAGCGCCGCGAACACTCCGGCCAGGACGATGCCGGCACTCGTGATGACTCCACCGGTGTGCGCGACGGCTTCGACCATGCCCTGGCGTCCGCCGTGGACGACGGACTCCTTCTTCGCCCGGTGGGCGAGGAAGATCGAGTAGTCGATGCCGAGAGCCACGAGGAAGAGGAACGCGAGGATCGGCACCTGCGCATCGAGGGCGGACTGGCCGAAGATCGTCCGTGACAGGAAGGCACCGAGCCCGATCGCCGCAGCCGAGGACACCACGTTGACAAGCAGCAGAGTGAACGCCGCGATGGGGGCACGGAGGATGCCGAGCAGGATGATGAAGCTGATCGCCAGGACCATCGGGACGATCGTGAAGAAGTCCGTCTGGTTGCCGTCGCGAGCGTCGAGCTCCGTGGCCGCGGCGCCGCCCACCTGAGCGTCGGCTCCGTCGATGGCGTGGACGTCGCTGCGGATGTCCTCGACGAGGTCGAGTCCCTTCGCGCTGTCGGGTTCGTATTCGCCTGTGACCATGATCTTCGTGACCGAGGTGCCATCGATGTTCGTGTCCTCGATCGGCGCGGCGCGCACGACGCCGTCCATATCGCTGACCGTATCGACGACGTCATCGGCATGGTCGGTATCGGCGACGATCCAGATCGGCTGGGATTCGCCGGGTGGGAAATGGTCGGCGAGGACGTCGAGGCCTTGAGCCGATTCGGACTGGACCCGGAACTTCTCGGTCTGGTCAAGACCAATCGAGGACCCGATGAAGCCGGTGGCCATGACACCGAGGATGACGATCCCGGCGCCGAGGTGGAGCCCCGGTTTGCGCACCACGCGGGTGGCGATCGTGCGCCAGATCGAGGGCTTGGCCGCACCCGCAGGTGCGGTGCCATCCCCAGGTGCGGTTCCACGGTTCGCGGCGGCCGCCTCGGCCGGGGTCGTCTCTTCATCCGCGGTCCGCTCGTCTTTCGGGATGAAGGGCCAGAACATCGTCTTTCCGCAGATCGCGAGCACGGGCGGCAATGCGAAGAGGACGGCGGCTGCGGAGATGAGCAGTCCGACGGCTGCGGTGATGCCCAGTCCGCGGGTGCCGGGGATGATTGCGAAGACGAGGCTGAGCAAGGACAGGACGACGGTGAGGTTCGACGCGAGGATCGTCGACGCGGTGTGGGTCCAAGCTTCGGCGAGTGCTGAGCGGTGGTCGACGAAGCGACGCAGCTCCTCGCGGTAGCGGGAGATGAACAGCAGCGCGTAGTTCGCGCCGGCGCCGAAGACGAGAACGCTGATGATGCCCGCATCGAACTGCAGGTCGAGCCAGTCGCCGACGGCCGCGGTCACGGTCGAGGCGAGTCCGTCGGCGGTGCCGATGACGATGAGCGGCAGCAGCCACAGGACCGGCGAACGGTAGGTGATGATGAGCAGCAGCGCGACGATGACGATGGTGACGATGAGCAGGGTGAAGTCCGCACCGTTGAACGCCGAGGCGATGTCGGCGCCGATCGCGGGACCGCCGGTGACCAGCAGAGACATACCGTCGTCTGTGAGCGACTGAGCGGTCGGGTCGTCGGCGATGGCGGTGCGCAGGTCGTCGACGGTCTTCGCGGTGTCCGAGTTCGTCAGGCCCACCGTGATCGGCACCATGAGCAGCGCGGCCTGTTTGTCGTCGCTGAGGATCGGTCCTGTCACGGTCTCCGAGGATTCGTCGCCGACGGAATCGCCGAGCGAGCCGCCGAGCTTCTTCAGCTGCGCCTGGTCGTCGGCAGAGAGTTCGGATCCGTCCTCATTCGACGCCACGACCATGACGGACTGTTTGTCCGCCTCGGGGAATTTGTCGAGGATTGTCTGGGCCTGCGTCGATTCGGAGTCGGCCGGAGCAGTTTCGCTGGGTCGGTCCTTCCCTGCCCCGGACAGAAGTCCGAAGAGCAGAGCGACGAGCACGACGATCCCGCCGAGGACGAGCCACGAACCGCGCTTCGATGTCAGCGTATGTGCGGTTTTCGCCAGTGGTGAGTTCATGACTCCAGTCCATCAATCTAAGGAGTCACACACATCGCCTGCGAGTTCGGATTCGATCTGCAACTTTCGATGGAGAAAATGCCCTGACCTGGGGTGATGCTTGCGGCTGAGGTTACGGCACGGGTGGAGAGTCAGCGGCTCAGGCGAGCTCGCCCCCTGCCTTTTCGACCTCCGCGAGTGCCGCCGTGCTCGAGTCTCCCCCGACGCCCGCGATGAGGTCGGTGAGCACTCGAACGCTCAGTCCCGCGTTCAGCGCATCGAGGGCCGAAGCGCGTACGCAATGGTCGGTGGCGATGCCGACGACATCCACCTCGGTGATGGTGAGTTCGTTGAGAAGCTCGCCGAGGCGGCTCCCCGTTTCCGTGATCCCCTGAAAAGCCGAATAGTCGGGTTTGCCTTGCCCCTTGCGGATCTCGTGGGTGATGGCAGAGGTGTCGAGGAGCGGGTCGAAAGCTGCGCCCTCGGTGTCTGCGACACAGTGGACGGGCCAGGACTCGACGAAGTCCGGGGAGTCGCTGAAGTGGCCGCCGTTGTCGTTGTCGGCATCGTGCCAGTCGCGGGAGGCGATGACGGCGTCATAGTCGCCGGCATGTGCGGCGAGGTGGGCGCTGATGCCTTCGGCGACGGCGTCACCTCCGGTCACACCGAGCGCGCCGCCTTCGGTGAAGTCATTCTGGACATCGACGATGAGAAGTGCCTTGGCCATGCCTTGAGCATAGGCGTTTCCCGGCCGATTTTCAGGGGGGCGGCGGATTCGGTTGAAGGCTGGTGCGACTGGTGGTGGGCGCGCCAGGTGCTGAGCGAACGCCGAGATGCGGACGATCTGTGCTGAAATTCACCGAGGTTGTCCGCACGGATCGTCCGCAACTTCGAGCACACAGACCATCACTGACCTCAGGCCTGCTTGAGGGCGCGCTTCTCGGCCTTCTTCGCTGCCTTCTTTGCGGCCTTCTCGATGGCCTTGGCGTTGCCACTGTCCCCGGCGATGAGAAGCAGTCCGCCGAGGGCCGCGAGGTTCTTCGAGAACTGGGTCTGGTGGGCCTTCGCGTCGCCGCCCTCCATCTCCCAGAACGAGTGCCCGGCCAGCGTGGTCGGGATGAGGGACCCGGCGAGCGCCAGTGCCGAGAGTCGCGGCTTGATGCCGAGCAGGAGGGTGGCACCGGCGAGGATCTGCACGCCGCCGTTGATGCGCACGAGCAGCTCGTTGTCATCGGGCAGTCCGGGGACGAATTCGCGGATGGAATCGAGAGTCGATTCGGCCATCGCCACCTTGCCCGCGGGATCCTTCACAGCCGAGAGTCCGCCGGTGATGAAGATCGGTGCGGTGAGCATACGTCCTGCCGTCTGCAGCAGCGATGGGCCAAAAATCACAAGGGACTCCTTAGGTCTATGGGGTTTTGAGCCTAACGGACGCCGGGGCCGTGCCTCAATTTCGAGGCCGGCCCCGGCGTCATATTTCGATGGTGATCAGACGGTCTGCCGGTGATCTGGTGCGGCGGGGGCGGCTTTCTTGATTCCCAGCTCCGGCTGCCTCCGGAACTGCCCCGTCCGAACGAGTGTGGCGATGACGACAGCGGAGATGATCCAACCCGAAACCCCGAGGAGAGTCATGAGCGCCGGGTCGGGAGTCGAGGCCCCCGCATCGATGACCAAGGCCAACAACATGCCGGTGGATCCGTTGAGTGCCGCGTGAGCGAAGACCGCCGGCCAGACGGATCCGGTGCGCAGGCGCAACCAGCCGAAGAGGATGCCGACCATGATGCAGCCGCCGACCATGAGTCCCAGGCCGATGATGTCGGGGCGGTTGAAGTTGTAGCCGAGCAGGATGAGCGGTGCATGCCACAGTCCCCAGACCACGCCGACGATGAGCAGAGCCGGCCAGGTGCCCAGGGGGCGGAGGCTGGTGAGCAGCCACCCCCTCCAACCGAATTCCTCACCGATCGTGACGAAGCAATTGGATATCGAGCCTGCGAGCATGAGCAGCAGATAACCGAGGATAGCCACCGCAATCGGCACCGACTCCATGCCCGGGAGTGTGGCCAATTGTTCCTTGAACGCGGACAGCCCGGTGAGGTCGAGCGTGAGCCATCCGAACGCCGCGCTGACCAGATAGCCGAGGACGACGAGAACCATGATGCCGAAGAAGGCCGCGATGGTCACCCCGATGACTCGACCGAAGGGACGCAACGGCCAGAAGCCGAAGTAGCGGGCAGCGCTGGCCAAGACCTCTCCCCTGGCACGGGCGCGGCGGCGCTGGACGATGGAGGCGATGATGCTGGCGACCAGAGGTGTGAACATCATGAGTCCGCCGAAGACCGTCACGGCGAGCGGGTCGCTGATGCCCTCGCCCGAAGTCCACAGCGGCAGGCAGGCCAGCCACGCGAGGCCGAAGGCGATGACGGCGAAGATGCCGATCTCGAGCCACGGGACCCGGGAGGGCGCGACGGCGAGTGGTCGCCCTTTCGCGTCGACCTCCTCGGCGAATCCTGCCTGAGTGTGCGTCTGCGTATTCACGATTCCTCCTTGCTCCTACACGGCGTCCGCGGTTTCATCGGTGGTCCGTGCCTGTGATTCCACGCTATGACTCACCGTCGTTCGGTACCTCCGCCACGAGGCGGAAATCGCGATCAGCCGCACGGACGAGAACGCTTCCGCAGGTGAGAATCGGAGATACGATGTGAACAGCACAGGATCAACGACGATTCGAATGAAGGAACTGCATCATGTCCGATCTCCCCTCGAATGCCCACCATCCCGCGGGCGCTCACACCTCCGCGGGCAATCGTGCCGACGGCCATCTTTCCGATTCCGACCACCTCGCCGTCCTCGGCTACGGTGACTCGTTCGAGCGGTCGATGAGCCCGTGGGCGAACTTCGCCCTCGGCTTCACCTACCTCTCACCGCTCGTCGGCGTCTATTCGCTGCTGGCCGTTGCACTGTCGACCGGTGGTCCGCCCTCGATCTGGTGGATCGTCATCGTCGCCTGCGGGCAGCTGCTCGTCGCCCTCGTCTTCGGTGAAGTCGTCTCCCAGTTCCCCATCGCCGGCGGAATCTACCCATGGGCGAGGCGGCTGTGGAGCAAGCGATATGCGTGGATGGCCGCCTGGATCTACATCTGCGCACTCATCGTCACGATCACCTCGGTGGCGGAATTCGGTGCTGGATTCCTCGCAAGCCTCTTCGGCCTCGAACTCAGCCGCAACTCCACTCTGTTCCTCGGCCTGGGGTTGCTGGTGCTGGCCTTGGCGATCAACTTCTCGGGCACGAAATGGTTGGCCCGCATCGCGCGCATCGGCCTCTTCGCCGAACTCATCGGCGTCATCGGGCTCGGCCTGTTCCTGCTCATCTTCGAACGCAAGCACAGCTTCTCCGTCTTCTTCGACACCATGGGAACCGCCGGTGACGGCAGCTACCTGCCCGTCTTTATGGGAGCCGCAGTCGCTGGGCTCTTCCTCTTCTACGGATTCGAAGCGTGTGGCGACGTCGCCGAGGAGGTGTCGAATCCGGCCCGCGGCATTCCGAAGGCGATGCTCATGACGATCTTCGTCGGAGCGATCTCCGCACTGTTCTCCTTCGGCGGGTATGTGCTCGCGGCACCGAATCTCGAGGAGATCGTCGCCGGCGAGGTCGCCGACCCGATTCCCGCGATCCTCGCCGGCAGCCTCGGCGATGTCGGTGCGAAGATCTTCCTGCTCGTTGCGATCCTCGCGTTCATCTCGTGCGTGCTCAGCCTGCAGGCCGCCGCATCGAGACTGATCTTCAGCTTCGCCCGTGACGGCATGATGCCCGGGCACACGTGGCTGTCGAAGGTCACCGACGGAACGAAGATCCCACACAACGCCCTCATCGTCGCCTGCACCGCACCCGCTCTGATCTGCGTGCTCATCTGGTTCAACGACGGAATCCTCGTCGCCGTGACCTCGTTCGCGATCCTCGGCATCTACCTCGCCTTCCAGATGGTCGTCCTCGGGGCGCTGCGTCAGCGTTTGCGCGGGTGGAAACCGGCGGGGCCGTGGTCGCTGGGAGGCTGGGGCATCGTCGTCAACATCGCGGCCTTGGCCTACGGCATCTTCGCGATGGTCCTGCTCTCGCTTCCCGGCGACTCCGGATCGTTCTTCGCCGACTGGATCGTGCTCATCGGTCTGGTCGTCGTGCTTGTCTCCGGATTCATCTACCTGTTCACGGCACGTCCGGATCGGAAGTCCGACGCTCCCGAAGGTGACGCCATCGCCGTCGCCGAGGCGATCCGCGCCCACCGCGCGAAGCTGTAGGTGGCGCTGGGTCGGGCGTGGATCTTTCCGGCGAACGGGGTGAGGCGCGGCGGCCCCGGATCAGACCCCGAACTCTGGCGCGAAGGCCAGGGCACCCGCAGGCACCTCGCCGGCCAACGACATCGCCATGAGCGCCTCGTCGGGAACCTCGACGTGCAGGGTGATGCCGAATCCCGAGGCCGGTGTGAACCCGAAGCGCGGGTAGTACTCGGGGTGACCGAGCACGACGGCGAATGCCTCACCGCTGCGGGCCGCCTCGGCGAGGAGCGCCTCGATGACGGGGGTGCCGGCGCCGGTGCTCGGGCCACACGGAACAGGGCGCGAGGCAGACTCCGGGCGCCTCTCCGACGAAGCACCGGGAGAGCATGGCGTGGGCGATGACCTCACCATCGAGGACGCCGACGAACGACAGGCCCTCGATTCCGTAGCCGGATGCGTGGATGGCATCGATGTCACCGGATGTCTCAGTGCGGACGGTGAACTGAGGTGCGGGAAGTTTCGTCACCTGTTCACGATAGCAATCGGCGGGGCCGCCTCGGCGAGATTCCATCGCCTCACTCACCCCACTCACATAAAAATACATTCCAATGCATAACAATTCGACATTCGGCGGCGAATGCCGTTACGCTGGTGCCATGTCGAAAGTACTGTCTTCGCTCCCAGTCGGTGAGCACGTTGGAATCGCCTTCTCCGGCGGACTGGACACCTCCTGCGCGGTCGCGTGGATGCGCCACAAGGGGGCCATCCCGTGCACGTACACGGCCGATATCGGCCAGTACGACGAGCCCGACCTGGACTCGGTGACCGAACGCGCCAAGGAATACGGTGCCGAGATCGCCCGCTTCGTCGACGCCAAGCGTCTGCTCGTCGAGGAGGGCTTCGTCGCCCTGCAGTGCGGTGCGTTCAACGTCCGCTCCGGCGGCAAGACCTACTTCAACACCACTCCCCTCGGCCGTGCTGTCACCGGCACGATGCTGGTGCGCGCCATGAAGGAAGACGGCGTCGACATCTGGGGCGACGGCTCGACCTACAAGGGCAACGACATCGAGCGGTTCTACCGCTACGGACTCATGGCCAACCCGAAGCTGCGCATCTACAAGCCGTGGCTCGACTCGGAGTTCGTCGATGAGCTCGGCGGCCGGCAGGAGATGAGCGAATGGCTCGTCGAGCACGGCTACCCCTACCGCGACTCGGCCGAGAAGGCCTACTCCACGGATGCGAACATCTGGGGCGCCACCCACGAGGCGAAGACCCTCGAGTTCCTCGACGCCGGACTCGACATCGTCGAACCGATCATGGGCGTCGCCGCCTGGCGTGACGACGTCGAGGTCAAGTCCGAAGAGGTCTCGGTCCGCTTCGAGGCCGGCCGCCCAGTCGCCATCAACGGAGAAGTCTTCGACGATCCCGTTGCCCTGGTCTTCAAGGCCAACGAGATCGGCGGCCGCCACGGCCTGGGCGTGTCCGACCAGATCGAGAACCGCATCATCGAGGCGAAGTCCCGCGGCATCTACGAGGCTCCGGGCATGGCGCTGCTGCACGTGACCTATGAGCGCCTGCTCAACGCCATTCACAACGAGGACACCATCGCCCTCTACCACGAAGAGGGCCGCCGCCTCGGCCGCCGGATGTATGAGGGACGCTGGCTCGACCCGCAGTCGCTCATGCTGCGTGAGTCCATGCAGCGGTGGGTCGCCTCGGCGATCACCGGCGAGGTCACCCTGCGCCTGCGCCGCGGCGACGACTACACGATCGTCAACACCGAGGGCCCGAACCTGTCCTACCACCCGGAGAAGCTGTCGATGGAGCGCGTGGGCGATGCCGCCTTCGGCCCCGAGGACCGCATCGGCCAGATGACCATGCGCAACCTCGACATCGCTGATTCGCGTGCCCGTCTCGAGCAGTACGCGGCCATGGGCATCGTATCCGGGCCGACCTCGGAACTCGTGGGCTCACTGGAGGCCGGCGGCGCCGAGGAGATCGCGAACTCCACTGTCGACGTCGACGAGGCCAGCGACCGCGCAGGCCTGTCCGCCGCCTTCGACGCAGGAACGGACTGAGGTCACGCGCCCGACGCCGGTGCCGGTAGGGCTGAGCCCCGTCCGCGCCGGATGGTGAAAGACTTCCGGAGACACTGCGCAGCATGAGACTCGCGGCCTCCGGTTGAGAACAGAGAACGGCCGGCAGGCGCACTCCCCGATCAATGTGATCGACGGAGTCCGCCTGCCGGCCGTTTCGCATTCACCGCGAGCTGCAGCGCCCGCGTCCGCACGATGCCGTGCGGTGCGGTGCGACCGTGGAATGATTCGTTCCATGACCTCCGATTCCCGGTACAACGTCCAGACCCTCGCCGAGGCGGTCGACCGAGATCTGCGCGCCCGTGGCAGCAGCGAACGCGCCCAGAAGGAGAAGGCCTACCTCAAGAGCGAACTCCTCCATTACGGGGTGAGCGTGCCCGATACTCATGCCGTCGTTCGCACCGCTCTGCGCACAGCGAAGCTCAGCCACGATGAGGTCATCGATCTCGCCCGAACCCTCTGGGCCGCGCCGACGTCGTCGGACGACTCGGCCGGCAACGCTGAACCAACGGACACAGGCGCCGGGCCAGCAGGGCACCCCACACCCGTCCACGAGCGACGCGCCGCGGCCACAATGGTACTCATCCAGTCGAAGGACCGCCTCGGCGGCGGGGATGCGGATTTCATCGGGGGCCTACTCCGCGAGGCGATGACCTGGGCGCTCGTCGACCCTCTGGCCGGGGACCTCATCGAGCCGTTGAGCGAACGGGATGCCGCTTTCGACCCCGCCCTGGAGCGCTGGGCGAGCGATGAGGATTTCTGGATTCGCGACTCGGCCCTGTTGGCGCACCTGGTCCCGCTGCGACACGGCCGCGGCGACTTCGACAGGTTCTCCCGATTCGCCGATGCGATGCTCGAGGAGAAGGAATTCTTCGTCCGCACGGCCATCGGCTGGGTTCTGCACGATACCTCGCGCAAACGCCCCGACCTCGTCTTCGACTGGATCCTCCCGCGTGCCCACCGTGCCTCGGGAGTGACGATCAGGGAGGCCGTCAAACGCCTGTCGACGGAACAGCGTGAGGCCGTTCTCGCCGCCAGATGACTCGACGCCCGGCCGCCGGTGGGCCAAGTCCCAGCTATCTGACTCCACCCCTGCCGACCGGAGGGTGGCCGGGCAGTTGTCGTGCTGCGTCCTCGGGGTTGCCGGTCAGCTCGACGACTCCGCGATCGAGCGCGACCTGAGCCAGCTGCGCATACCCCGCCGCCGAGGCGGCCCGAGCGATGGCCTCGACCGCCGCGCCTGCGGGGCGTCGGCCGGTCCCCGCGAACCAGATCCAGCGACCGTCGATCGACCGTGGAATCGGGTCGAGCGCCAGTGTGAAACGTCTGCGTCCGCGCCTGGCGTCCTCGGCCGAACAGGCAACGAAGTGGACACCATTCCTCGTCCACCACGACGCTCGCGGCGTCGACTGCGACCTCTGCCCCCTGCAGCCTGACTTCTTTGAGATATCTGTTCGCACCGGCGACCCCGGCAATGCTGCCGGGCGTGATCTGCTGATAGGGAATGGCGTAGGGACGACTGCCAGGAGCAATGGAACCGACAAGGATCCCGCGCTCACAGACGATGAGTCGCTCACCCGAGAGATAGAGAAGGATCAGACCGAACATCACCGCGAAGATGATGCCCGGAGCAACCGCCAGCAGCGGCATCTCCCCCGGGTTGATGAATGTCAGAGCTGTGAAGAGCACCCACCCGAGGACGAACCCCGTCACGGTCTTCGGACCGGGCCGGTCGGCGACCACCTCGATGACCTCACCGAGCTCTTCACGATGGCGACGGGCTTTCCTCATCTCAGCACCCAACAGAACCCAACCTCCGGATCAGAAGTCATGTTCAACCCGGTGTTGCCCTGCTGCCTGCTGGGCAAGCCGGCTATTCTGTACACACATTTTGGCCTATAAGCCATCAGATCGACCCGACTCCAGGCACACGAAAAAGTCCCTCACCAGCAATCCTGCCAGGTGAGGGACTCTCCGTCTGTGCGCCACGAGGGATTCGAACCCCCAACCTTCTGATCCTAAGGTTGGGTTTTCGCCCAAGAGAGCCAACCTTCCATCACCCAATGTCGTGCCCCTCCCCGAGCGGTCGCCGGCTCCCGTCGTGCCGCTGCGTCCGACCCGGAGGGCCGTCTAGTGAGACACCTCATAACGGTTCAGCATCAACGTATGGAATCCCCCATTGGCAATACTTACGTTGTCTCTATGACTTCCCCAATAGTTGAAGAATGGTGTGCGTGGATGACCGCGCAGGGCCTGTCGAAGAGAACAATTGACGAACGTCGGATGCTGTTCATCCGCCTCCACAAGGAGCCACTCGACCTCACGATCACGGATCTCCTGCGCGAGCTCGGCCGAGACGATCTGTCGAACTCGAGTCGGTTGACGTACCTCAACCACCTGCGCGCGTTCTGGTCGTGGGCGATCAAGATGGAATACACAGACGTCGACATAACGAAGAAACTCCCCGCACCTAAAGCCCAGCGGGGCCTCCCCCGCCCGGTCACCCCCGACGAGCTCGAAGCGATCCTCGACCTGCCACTGCGCCTCAAGACACGCGCCATGATCCTGCTCTGCTCATACCAAGGGCTGCGCATCCACGAGGCCGCGAAGTTCCAAGGAGAAGACATCGACTTCCAGCAGAACATTGTGAGGGTCACCGGCAAAGGCGGCGTTTACGCCGAACTCCCGCTCGCCGAGGCCGTCCGAGAATTCGCCCGCCTCATGCCCCGCGAAGGCTACTGGTTCCCCTCCACCACCACGGTCGGGCCAGTCAAAGCCAACAGCGCCAGCGACCTCGTCGGCAAAGCCATGCGGCGCGCTGGCGTCACCGGCGGCCCACACCGACTCCGCCACTGGTTCGGCACCACACTCCTCGAACGCGGCGTCGACGTCCGCGTCGTCCAAGAACTCATGCGCCACTCCAACCTCTCAACCACCGCGATCTACACCAAAGTCTCCGACGAGAAGCGAGCCGCAGCCATGGCCCTCCTCGCCGCGTGAAAGGACATCATCATGAGCACCACGTTCACCGAATACGAAACCCTCCGGCGTGCACACGAGAGAGCAGAAGGCCACCGAGACCACTGGGCCAGACGCATCGCCGACGACGCCGTCGCCGGCCGCCCCATCACCACAGCAGCCGTCGAGCTCTACCAAGAGGCGATCGCGGAAGCAGCTGACATCGACCGACGAATCGACGAATGGCTCCGCAATGACTGAGCCGGTGGGATTTGAACCCGATTGGAAGCCCAGGACACGACGTGATCGTTGATTATCCTGGTTTCCTAGGTGGTTCTCGATGGTCGCGTTGCGGACTGATGTGCCCAAATTGTGCCCACGAAGTGCCCGCCCACAGTTGCCTCAATAACGAATCGGACACTAAGTGCGTAGTCGCACTCCCCGGCATCACAGGCGGACCTATGATCCGATCATGCCCGCACCACACCACAGGAGAACACAATGGGATCAGCAATAGCTACGCTCATCATCTGGGCGCTCAGCCTCGTCATCCTCATATTCGTCATCGGTGCCGGCGTGCGCATCGGAATGCGATGGTCACGCATCGACGAACGCAAAGAGCAAGAAGCGCGCAACCAGCCTGCGTACCGAGACGGTCAGTCCGTCTTCAACTACAAGCCCAATAAGAAGTTCAAGTAGACCCAGGAGACACCATGGAAGTAATCGGTCCCATCATCGCCGTCGCGGTCATCGTGTTCGTGGCTCTCTTCGTATCGATCTTCGTCATCGAAGAAGGTGTGCGCCGAGGTATTCGCAAGGCTCGAGCTGACGAACGCGCCGAGAACGCCGAATACGAGCGGTGGGAAGCCGAGGAGGACGCCGTCTAGGCCCGCTTCCCCTCCCACCACACATCATCCGGTGGCAACCACGCGCCCACTGTCTGCATGCGCCGATCGTTGAGCTCAACGAAGATCGCACCATCGAACCCGAGTCGCGTCGCAATCCCGTCGAGCCACACTTCGCCGTCACGCTCGAACACGACACGGGCACGCACCGCGACCGGCGGACGATCGCGGTACGAACCGCGGGCGCCGGCATCGTTTCGGATCTCCTGCCAATACCGCCAGGTCGCTGTGCCGTAGTCCTCGGTCATACATCGGACAGTAACTGACGGCTATGACACGCTGAGGCGGCGTCGGAACCGTGAAGTCAATGACGTTGCTTCACACCATTGGGCAATGAGCACGACGACGCTGATTTTGTTCACCGGCAGGTGAGGGATTCTGTCACCGGACTTGAACACACGCTTCCGGCTTTCGATTTCAGATCCTGACGTGCTTGCGGGTGCGACCGTGCCGTCTTTCAAGTACCAGAACCATCGGTTGTCGACCCTGAAACGCAGAGTCCATCCGGACACTTCATGCCCAGGACGCGAGAAGTGTCCGCGCTCAACGAGCGCTCCTCCATCGTTCGTAAAGCGGCGCCCTCGCCGAGAGTACTCGAGGCGACCACTCTTGAGTTGGGTGACCTTGACGTCCTCGTCTTCGCGGAGGACACGGTCAGCGACCGCGCCGGTCTCTCCGCTGTTGAAGATCACCGGGTAGGTGAGTGCTCGCCGGCGGCGATCATGTTTGGACGCGTTCCCGGCCGTGTCGGCTTCGAGACGCTGCTCGGCATCACGCAACGCTTGCAGGATCAGATCAGATGACTCCTGGCGCATGCGTGCGAGGGTCTCTGCGGCTACTCCGTAGTCGATGCCGGCAGGGAGACTGTCAAGCTCGGTGTCCGGGCCGAACCGTTGACTGTCCAGACCGAATTGGGCTAAGAAGTTCGGAACTTTCTGACCGTTCCGGCGTCCTGCGAAGAAGAGCTTCTCGAAGATCATCGAGAAGCAGCAGCCGTGGAACGAATTTGTAAACACAGCTTCAGCGTTTCGGATATAGCCAAGCCACTCGTCCATCCCGATGTCGTAGCGCGAAACGTGCTTCACGTCAGGGTCATTGATCTTGCCGAACTTGAATGGCCTATCTGAGAGCTCAATGATTGTTAGATCATGTTGCTTCGCGTATTCGACGGCTTTGTCGATCGTGTCCGTGGCCCGCTCCATCACGTAGTAGAGAACGAGGTATCGTTCCTCGGACGGCTCGACTGCCACTTCGTCCCAGAAAGATCGGTCGTGCAACAGCACCGGGTCCACAACTAGTGGAGCGTGATTGTTTGACCGGGCTTCGATGTATTCGCTGAAGTCTCGTTCCCGAACGGTGATGGTGTCGATGTCGTCGAGGTACTCGAAGAACAGGGACTCGTGGTCGGGGGTGAAGTCTTTTGCCGCTCCACGGCTGGCGGCGTACGCAATCTTCGGCTTCCCTTCAAACGCTTTGCTGCCGAGGAGGAAACCTCGGTCGAAGTCGTGTTTGGGAAGTGACTGCCAGATCACATCGGTAACGCATATGTAGCAGTCGAAGCCGGGATCTTCGACCTCGAGCAAATCCGAATCGTACTGCTCCCCAGTGAACCTCATCCGTTGCTGGACGAAATCTTCGAACTTGTCGAGTCGGCGCTCTCGTTCTGGGCCCGCGGTCCGATAACCGTACGCCAGGCTTCCGAGCCGATCCAACGTTGCCGGGCTCGCCTTCTTCTTGATTGCCTCGACGTAGTCCTTCTCCGCATTTTTGGCAGGATGCCGCATATCGAAGTTGTCATGGTCGACCGGCTTGTAATCGAGAAGAGTTGCTGAGTACCCGTTCTGAGACAAGAACTCTTGGAACGCGTAGGCGTGGAGATCGCAGGCGAAATTCAAATACTTCGAGTATTTGTTGATGCCGATGAGACCGATCTCCATTTATGTGCCTCCAGCGCGAACGTGACTAACTGAGCGGTTGTGCGGTTACCGGATCTTATCAAAGAAGCACCGCGTTAAGACTTCCTCTGTGATGCACTGCGCAGTGGCTCCGGACACACAAAGCGGCCCCGGCCTCACCGTCAGGGTGAGGCCGGGGCCGTGGTGTCGCCGAGGTCAGTGCCGGGGCCGGTAACCCTCGGCCGGTGGGGTGTCGTCCACCTCGTCGGCGGCGAGCTCCTCGAGTTGTTCGTCGTTGCCGGCGGCGACCTCTTCCTCGGAGAGTTCTCCGAGATCGTCTTCGAATCCTTCCTCGCTGTCACCTTCGGAGGCGTCGGTGACGAATGAAACTGCGGTCGAGGTGTCGATGGTCTCGCCGGCACGTTCACGCCTGAGAGCTTCTTCCGCTTCGGCGTTTTCGATGCCGATGCCCTCGGCGTGGACGAAGGCTGGCCCGTTCTTCGTTGCCGTGTCACCGGCGACCGAGGTGAGGAGGGAGAGGATCGTGGCCGTGGCCACGACGGAGATGATCTGTCCCCAGTCGAGGTTGAGGATGCCGATTTGGTCGGTACCGATGAGGGCGATCGCGGTCTGCGCGGCTGTGCGTACGGCACGTTCGGCAGTGGACGCCCAGAATTCTCGGGTGGTGAGGTTTGCCATGATGATGCTGTCCTTTCAGTTGCGCAGGCCCTCGACCCGCACGTCGGTGATGGTGACTCCGGCCTGGTTGGTTTCGGCGAGGAGGTAGACGCGGTTGCTATATCCCTTAGGGTATTCCTTGCCGAGCTGGCCGATCGCTGTGATCGAGGCGAATGTTTTGCCGGTGGTGCCGTTGAACTCTTCGTAGGCGATGGTGCGGCCGACTTTGAGTGCCTTGCCGGATTTGTAGCCGGCGCGCACGACCCGCAGGTACAGAGACTTGCCGGGGGCGAGTCCCTCAGCCGTGACAGTGGCGGTGACGGCGTAGTCGACGGGGCCGACAGCGATCGCGGATTTCGTGTTGCCGTTGGTGCGCAGCACTCGGTGTCCCTTGACGGGGACTGCCTGTTTCTTCGTGGACCGGTTGTTGATGAGTTTCGTCATGCCGAGGATCCCTTCCGATCTGGCTGGTGAGGTGGGGGTGGTGGGTTCGGTGATGGTGCCGGCGATCGTGCCGAGGCCGGGCCAGTTGGCGGTGTTGTCTTCGAGTGCCCCGTACACGCAGGACACGTGAGCGTGCTGGGTGTGTGCGTTACTGCCGGAGTAGGGCCGCCAACGGCCACCACTGATGGACGGGTTGCTGATCTGTCGGTTCGAGATGAGGTACTTGATGCGCCGGTCCCCGGCCTTGGCGAGTCGGCGGACGAACGCGTGAGCATCGAAACCGGTGGCAGGGCTGTGGGTGAAGTCCCTCGCATGGACGATGCCGCGGGAGTCCGGGTTGTGGTCGCTCACTCTGGAACTATGAGCGGTATCTCCGATGGACCCGTCACTGATCTTGGATCGGTTCGGGGCGTAGGCGTTGATCTGGGCGAGCAGTTTGTCGAGTGCTCGTGCGACTCTCCAAGCCATGCGCCCTCCTTTCGGGTATGAGAAAGCCCCTCACTGGGAGGGGCTGTCCGGGATTGGGTCGGGTGGTGGTGGGACGGTCGGGAACTTCTCTTTGTCTGGCGGCTCGAGACGCTCGTAGGCATGCCAGAGACGTGGGTACACGCCGCGATACCAGCCGAGCTCACGTCGGAGCTCGCGGATCTCCTGCAGCCGGGATTCGGCGATGCCCTTCCACTGGGCGACCGCGGAGTCTTCTTTGATGACACGGCCTTGGATCAGGTCGTAGATGAACTTCCCGACTGCGCCGACGAGGACGGTGAGGCCACCACCGATGATGAACTTGATGATCTCTGCATCCATCTCTACCTCGCATCTGCAACATCGTTGATAGCTCTTTCATCACGGCCGAGTTTCCACCAGCGTTCGAAGGCCCAGAGGCCGAATCCGAAGTAGACGAGGGTGCCGCCTCCGCGGGTCCAGGTGATTTCGTCTGTGCCGAACATGACTAGGGATTGGCCGGCGGTGAGCATGGCTGCGGCGACGATGACTAAGAGTACTCCCAGGCGTTCCACGTGAACGATCCGGGATAGCGTACCGAGGAGGGAGACGAGTCCCCCCGCTGCGAACACCCACCCCCACGCCACTGCTGGTGCGGGGGTATCGAAGAATGACGTGGTGGTGTTAGGCGGGGCGAAAACGTAGAAGGCTCCGGCGGCGAGGAACACAATGGAGCCGACTGTTCGGAGTATGCGCGAAGTTTTATCCATTGGGTTCTCTTTCCACTGACAGTCTCGGATCATCGGTGCAAACGGAGTCAACACCCATGTTCAGGAGGTCGTCGACGGCGGCCTGCGTGTTCGGTGTCCACGCCCACACAGGCAGCCCCTTGTCGTGGATCATGTCGACAATCGCTGGGGTGAGCACTGTGTGTCGAACGGCGAGGGCGTAGATGCCGGGGATAATGTCCACGGTCTCGGGCACCGAGGTGACTTGGAGGGTGTGGAACCCGGATTTCACGAACCGTTTCAGGTTGTCGAGGTTCGTGGACTGGACGATCAGATCATGCCGGTACGGCCACAGCTGCTCGATGAACCTGTCCGCCTGGTCATGGTCTTTCAGTTCCGGCTCCATGACGACTCCGGTGCCGGCGAACTCGTCGAGGACTTCCTGCAGGGTGGACGTGGGTGCAGTTCCCCCGGCGGGATCCTTGATGCGCACCTTCTTCCACTGGGCCAATGTCATGTCTGCGACTGTGCCGGTGGTGGTGGCTGTGGCATCAATGGTGGCGTTGTGGATGACGACTGCGGTGCCGTCTTTGAGGTAGCGCACATCGAACTCGAGCATCTGCCCCGGATGATTCGCCGCCACCTGTTTGAACGCGGTGAGCGTGTTCTCCGGGTAGATGGTCTTCCCGCCACGGTGGGCAGAGATGTTCGGGTAGGCGATGGTGTCAACGGCCCCGGTCTGTGGTTCCGGGGCGGCGACATTGAACACGCTTGAGAGCAGCAGCGACACGATGAACCTCCTCATGTCAGGTAGTAGGAGAAGTTGTCGAGGGAGATCCAGGCCAAGGTCCCGCTGACCGGGCGGGTACGGATCTTGTTCTCATTGCCTGGTTGCGCGATCTCAGCGTGAGCAATACCGCCTCCCGACCCTCCGTTGCAGCTCACCGGCCTGGGGACGAAATGAGCGGGGACTGCCGTGGCGGGAACAGTGATGACCTCGGTCATTCCCGTTGCACTGTTGACGGCGAGACACCCTCGCCACTCAACTTTCCCGTCCGGCCAAATTCGATACGCGGGTGCGAACCCGAACGATGCCGGTGCGGATCCGTTGAGGAATGACGTGACCGGAACCCACGATGGGATCGCGTCTGAGGTCATGGTGCCGTCAGCGTGGAACGTCAACGGACCCGCTTTACCTGACCCATTGCCTCTGAACTCGATGTTGCCGTTCGCGGACCTGAATATCGCCGGTTCAGCATTCGGGAACGAATTCGCTGTCGGCAACGGGTAGTGTCCGGCGGAAGGATTCAACGAATAGATCGTGATCGACGTGACCCCCTGGTCGAGGGTTTGCCGCTCCCAGTTGCCAGTCCCTGCACGGAAGTAGAAGCGTTTCTGCAGACCCGCACGACGAGCCAACGACACCGAGACAACACGAGCCGCCTGCATGTCCAGGGCCGCGATCGGTGACGGTGTGGTCTCGTGCGTGCCGTCCCACCACGTGTAGCAAGCCTCAAACGTGGAATCTTGGAACGTTGACCCCCGGTAGAGTTCGCCTGATTGCGCCACGAGGAACGGGGTCGTGGTGAACGCCAGACCAGCTGCGTCCGTTTCGGGGTTGCGCCATCCGTTGTCCGTCCTCGTCAGCGTTCCACCACTGATCGCGTACCTGCGGGTGTCTTTCGCGTGAGCCACATACGCGACCGACCCCGTGATGTAGACGCCCTGCAGTTCCTTCGTGTACTGAACGTCATAGCTGGTGTCCGTCATGTCAGCGCCCACCTGGGCGCCCGTTGCAGGGTTGTACCTCATGACGTAGAGCGTCCCCGCAGTCGGGTGGACACCAGCGACCACGAGGTTAGTGCCATCGTTTCCTATCGCGATCTTCGCTTGGTTTGACAGCGTGAACCGCGTGAACTGCCACCGGGTGACTCTCACCCCCGTATTGAGGTTGAACCCATGCACCCACTGTTTCCCGGCGTTCGCGGGATTATAGTCAGGGCCGATGGTGTACGCCACGTCGCCGATGACCGTCACACCTGAGCGAGGGTTGATGTCGAGGCTGATCTTCTTCTCAAACGAACCGCTGGCCGAATACACTTCGAACGCGTCCAAGGTGTCACCGACACTACCGAGGACGTTGACGGCACGGACCCACTTCGTACCCCACGCGCCCAGTCCCAGCCAGTCGAAAGACGATCCCGGTGAGGGCCGGTCGAACTCAGCCACCGACTCCCATCCCAGAGACAGTTCAGGCGGTGAAGCAGGCGGGGTAACACCCGACGCAAGATTCAACGTGCCACCGGAGCGGACGGTCTCTTCGCTGACGTCCAGTTCACCGATAGATGCGCGGTCGATCTGCACATCCGACGCCGTCAGGCTCAGTGGTGTTCCGTCTGTGGGGAACCGGACGAGGGAAGTGCCGTCTGGGCTGGAAATGAACAGCCCGTTATCGGACCAGGAACCATTACCGCCCGACGTGAGGTAGGTGCCACCGCGAGCGACCATGAAGTCGAGAGCATCAGCCTGGATATGCTCAGCCCGAATCTTCACGAACTGGCCCAGTTTCGCCCACAGCTCCTCGCTCGCGACAATCTTCGGAGCAGTGACCGAGTTCGTCAATAGAGCGTTCTCACCGATGAACTCCTGCGCCTGAGAGATGCCAGCCACAACAACATCAGTGAACAGCTTCTGGATGACAGCCTCATCCATGACGCCTTCACCGGCGACGAGCTGGCCGACTGAGAGTTTCACGTATTCGCCCACGTCTGCGGCGATCTGCTCGGCTACTACGGTAGCGAGCTTCGACTGCTCAGTGACCGTCAACTGGCCCACATCGAGTTCGAGGAACTGACCGACAGCGGCCGCGATCTTCTGAGACACGACTGCGGCAAGCTCGGCGGCACCAGCCGTGAGCTTCCCGACATCGAGGTTGGCGATCGCTTCCGAGCTGATCGGTGTGGACACCCATGAACCGCTCACACGGTTCCACTGACCAATGACCGGGCCAGAAAGATTCGTCTTGTGCTGCCACCAGATCGTCCCATTCGGGGCCGTGCCCGTCGGGGCGGTTGTGCCGTGAAGCACTTTCGCTAGACCGTTGGCCGTAGACATTGCCGCATCAGCCGTAGCCTGCGCAGACCCGGCGGCGGTATGCGCGGCGTCCGCACGAGCTTGCGCAGCCCTTGCTTCGCGTAGGGCACTGATACTTTCTGTCACGTCAATGACCTTGAAGTCGTCGAAGTCATACGGAGTCTCATTCCGGAGCACATGCGGGGCCACCCGTACTCGGAGAGTATCTGCTGGTGTGGTGATGTAGGCGGCGATTTTGTTCCACTGTCCAGGTGTCATCTGGTCCTGGTAGACGTAGACGGTTTTTCCGTCTAGATCCGCCCCGTAGAAGCCTGGGGTCGACTCATCTTTCAGTTGTGCCTGCGCATAGAACGACACTCTGCCTCGATAAGTGGGGTCAGTGTCGTCGTGGTAGCACCAGACCTCGGCGTAGTAGATACGTCCGGCGGCGGATTCCCGCCAGTCTGTCAGTGGGTAGCGGTTGACCGAGCTTGAGTCTGCGCGCATCACACGAGTGCCAGACCTTGCATGGTCTGCGGAGACGACGCTGATGCCGGTTTGGTAGGTCGTGTTCGGCCAGATGTTCGGGCTCGGGTTCTCGAAGTCACCGTTCACGATGATGTTCGGCCCGGCTTCGATCAGGGCCTGCGCTTTGTCATTGGCGAGGTCGGCCTGCTGTTGGGCGGTGGCGGCCTTCGCCTCAGCAGCAGAGCGTGCTGAATTCGCCTTCTGGGTCGCATCGAGGGCAGCTGCAGCGATGGCTGCCGCCTGCGCCGCGTCAGCCTTCGTTTTCGCGTCAGCCTTCGCCGCGGCAATCGCATCAGCCTCAGCGCCTTCGGCCACTAGATCAGCGTGCGCCTTCGCTGCCTGCTCTGCCGCGGATGCTTTCGCCTCTGCATCCGCCTGCGCCGCACCAATCGCCGCCTGCTTCGCTGTGTCGATCTTCCCCGGAACCTCGGCGATCTGCCCGAACGCATCCGCGATCTGCCCCTCGGCAGAATCCAACCGCCCCTCAGCCGCGTCCAGATCTTGCCGCAGTGCTGGGAGGGTCGTCTCGTCCAGGTTATCGAGGGAATCACGCAACGAGGCGAGCGCGGTGTCTGCTTCGTCGAGTTTGGTGCCGAGGGTTTCTTGGCCGTCGACGAGGATTGCGCGGGCGTTGTCGATGCGGGTCTGTGCCGCGTCGATCTCCTCGAGCACAATGTCGCCGTACCCCGGCACCTCAACATCCACCGGGGCGGACGGGGCAGACATTTTCCCTGCCTGCGACCAGGCGAGCATCTTGATCGTCCACGGTCCTTTGAGGACACCGATCGTCACCTCGCCACCCGCAGCCGACACAATCGACCCACGAGCCGTCGTGCGGTCTGGGACGAAGAACGGATCCTGGGAGGCATGCACCTCAGCACGAGACCAATCCGAAGGGGCCAACTTGTCCCCATCGAAGTCTCCCGACCAGTGGACGATGAACTTCCCGTGATCCACGTCGACCGTGAACCCGACCGGGGTCGGTGGGGTGGGGCCGGATATGACGTTGATGGTGTTGCCGCCGTCGTCCTGCTGGCCGATGGTCATCTTGAGGTTGCCGTCGGCGTCCATCGAGTCGATTGCACCGTTCTCGATCGACGACAGCGCGAGCTGCGGTCCGCCGGCGAGTCCCTTGTACTGGTGCTTGAGGTTCTCGACGTCGCGGTACAGGCGGTCCAGGGTCATTTGCTCACCTTCTCTGCACGCATAATCTGCAGCGTCGTCACGTTCGATTCGGGTCGGATCTGAATGCCGAGGATCTTCACCCACAGCGACCGGATCCCCGACCATCCATCGGCGGTCTCAATTCGGATGTCGTCGCCGACTGAGTAGGAACCGAGTGGTGCGTGGGGGTGCTGCCGAACCTGTATCTCGGTCACGTCTGCGGTACCCGCAAGCAGCTTCCGTTCCGCAGCTGCACGCTTCTTCGCCTCGGTGGGAGTGGTGATGGTCTTGTCGATGATGACCGCGTCCCGGCCGAGACGCCTCGGCGCCGGGTCATTGTCCTCAGCGCGCATCATCTTCGACCCCTCACCCGCACCGAGCACGATCACATCGGAAGCGTAGGTGTCTCCACCGATGTCGAACTTCGGCTGCTCGACGACGTTTTCACCGACCACGAACCGCAAGTCGGTGCGGCGAGCGCCGAGGCGTGGGTATCCGTAGTGGAGGATGTGGCGGATTGCTGTTTTGTCGGCGTTCCATTCGTGGGTCATGGTGTATTCGAATGGGGCGAGGGATGCGAGGAGTTCGAACTCTTTGGCGAGGTCGTGGGTTTGGTAGTAGGCGAGGACGTATGGGGTGACTTTGGTTGGGGTCTGGGTGGGGAGGATGGAGTCGTCGCCGATGAACATGTCTCGTGACTTGTCGGCGCCGGCGAATTCGATTCCGAGGTTGAAGTGTGGGCGGGTTTGGGTGTGGTCCCAGAGGTGGCGGGAGACTTTGAGGGGGTCGTCTCGTTCGATGGATTTGGTTCCGGTGTAGCGGGTGTCGACGAGGTAGCCGGTGTGGCCGATGCAGTCGAGCTGCAGTTTGGGTGCTTCGTCGTCGTAGTCTTTGAGGATGCCGCCGCCGCGAATGTGGCCGTCTTCTTCTGCGTAGATCGCGGTCCACCAGGGTACGAACAGGTGTTCTCCGTCGTCGGTTTTCAGGGATGCTATCTCGGGGGTGATTGTTCCCTTGATTCCGCCGTGACCGTTGACGACGGGGTTGACCTCGGTGGCGGAGAGCGGCACGTTGAAGTTGAGGAAGGTTTCGGTGCCGTCACCGTTGAGGCGGGTGGCGATGTAGCGCCATTTGGGCACGGTGCCTCCTTAGATGGTGTCGGCGTCGATGGCGCGTTCGGTGTAGTCGACTCGGACGCTGATGCCGCCGAGTGAGTACATGGCGACGCTGTCGGTGGGGATGCCGGAGTTGAGTCCGGCTTTGAAGCAGAAGTCGACGTTCTTGCCGCGCAGCTTCTTCGGGATGGGGACGGCGTCTTCGAGGGACCATTCGGTTTGTGTGGGGCTGAACCCGAACTGCTGGGTTGAGAATTCGTACTGGCGGCCACCGGTCCACGTGTGGGAGCGGTATTCGTCGCCGTACTCAATCCAGTAGCGTCCCCGGGGATTTGCTGAGGTGTTCATGGATAGGCCCATCCACTTTGCGGAGACGTTCATGTGGGTGGCCCAGTGGGGAAGGTAGATCTGCCCGACGTTGGGGATGTTGTCGCCACCGGGGAAGAATTCGCCGTAGTACTCCTTGGAGTCGACGCTCCACCGGGTGACGAGGTTCGGGGTGGTGCCCACGTTGTCGCCGGCAACTCGGGGGCGGGAGAACTGGCCGAAGTCTTTGCGGGGGCTTGCGAGCTCGCGAATGTCGGTGAGCATCTCTTTGGTGATCGTCGCCGTGTTCGCCGGCTGGTTGAGCCTGACAAGCGGGGCGTGTGGAAACGTGAGCCCGTTGATCGACGACACCCACTGGTAGGTTCCGCGAGGATCATTCACCGGGTCATCAGGGGTAAGGCCCGGTTCGTGCTGTTCGTCGTGGACAGCCCAAATCAGGTACTTCGTCTGCGCACCCGATGATCCTGTGGCCGCGACCGGGAAGTCGGTGTGGCTGTCTTCACGGCCTGCATACTGTTGGGCACCGCCGTCAATCCCGAGATAGTCGTTCGGGGACGTGGCCGCGCCTTGAACGATACGCACGAACGGGCCAGGAACAGGCAGGGCGGAGACTTTCATATCGTTCGGGAGGATGACACCGCGCGCGCCGCGCAGCGCCGCATACAGAGAGAGGCGAGCGCCTTCGATTGGGTTCTCTGCTTCGCCGCCGACGGCCCAGACTTGATCCAATGCCATGATGGGTCTCCTTAAAGTGTGGTGATGGTGGGCCGCCAGGTGACGGTGAGGGTGGATGTTCCGGTTTGGTCGGTGCCTTTGAAGGTGAGTTCCGATTGGCCGGGTGGGATGGTGATGTCGTCGAGGCGAGTGCCGGGGGTGATGAGTCCGGCTGCGGATGCGCCGTTGTCCCAGAGGATCGTCTGCCTGCGGGCGTCGAGGGTGATGGAACGGTCGTGGGCGAGATTGTTGGTGAGTCCGAACTCCCAGCCGGGTCCGGTGGCTCTGGCTTTCCCGACGGGGCCATGGATCTCGACTTGCACGTCGTGGGTGGGGGTGAGTCCTCCGCCGTTCGCGATGATGCCCTGGCGGGTTCCGCCGCGGGTGGTGGAGATGGGGAAGACGACGGGGAAGGTGAACCCACCGGCGGCGCCGGGCGTCATCGTCATTTGCAGGACTCGAGGAGTGCCGTCGACCAATTCCGCTGACGAGGGTTGGAACGTGGCTTTCGCTTTGATCGTTTCGAGGACGAACAGGTCGGTAGCGTCGTCGGGTTTCAGATCACGGGGGCGGCCGTAGATGCGCCGGGCGGTACCGTGCATGTTGAAGTCCAGCGGCATCTCAGCACCGGGCACGTCGCGGACGTGCTGCGCGGCCCAGGCGTTGGCCAGGGCGAAGTAGTTCTCGGCTGCTTCGGCCGGGGTGGTGCCGGTGATGGTGAAGTCGAGGCCCCACGGTTTCGGGTCGGCGTAGTCGCGGCCGAAGAACACGTTCGACCCGACCGGGTTGACGATGTCCTGGTCCCGCCACGCAATACCCGGGGTGTCGACGTGGGAGAGGTAGACGGGGTGGCCGTCTCCGAATCGGTACCCGTCGAGGTCGAACTCGGCGTGGATGAGTGGGTTCATCAGTGTCAGCTCCGCATCAGGTTCGAGGATCGAGAGACACGGCGCTTCGAGTCTTCGTATCCGTTGGCGACAGTGGCGAGGACGTACCCGCTCATGTCCTGGTCACCGACCCGCACCGTCAGCTGCACACCCTCGATCGCGGCCGCGAGGTCCCCGGCAGTGAGTTGGCCGGCGGCCGCGGTGGCGATCGCGTTCACCGATGCCTGGTCAAGTGCAAGGGTGGAGGGGCCGCCGCGGAGCAGTTGATTCTCGATCGACACGGACTGCTGGTGAGGAATGACCGTCTCGCCGCCATCGAAGTCGACGTACTCCCAACCGGCCTCGCCGACCTTGTGCACGCCCTTCCGTGCCGACTTGGTGCCGTTGACGTACCCGCCTCGGCGGTCGTAGGCCTTCGCGAGTGATCCGTGCTTGGAGAGGGCGTAGGACATCGAGGCGACGATGTTCGACATCGGGTCGAGGATGTTCTTGTTGTACGGTGCGCGGGCGTAGGCGCGGAACGTGGGCGGGATGACCTGCATGAGGCCCTGCGACGGGTAACCGCGCTTTGCGTTGATGTCCCAGTTGTTGACCGCGTTCGGGTTGCCACCGGACTCCTGGTTCATGCGACGCAGAGTGCGGCCCACGTTCGACAGGGGCTGGTTCATGAAGTTCAGCGCGGAGATGACCGTCGGTCGCCACCGCTCCACGTTCCCGCCAGAGTCGCCCTCACCCTCGGTGAAGGTCTTCGCGTACTCCTTGGCCTGCTTGATCGACCCGGCGACGACCTTCTCCATCACACCGGTGCCGAGCTGCCCGGTCAGCGTGTTGCCGTCGAGCTTCTCGGAGTACTTCGCGATGAGTTCCTTACCGCGGCGCCGGGCGGCCTTCTCAAGCTCCTTGGCAATGTCGCCCGTGTAGGAGATGTCGCCGAGGATGCCTGCATCCATGGCACCGCCACCGACGGCCTTACCCCGGTTGTCGGCGTGGAGGTGATCAAAGTGCCCGGCAGCTTTCCACAGGACGAACGCCCAGGGGAATGCGGCCTTGAACGCGGCGATGTTCGCATCGAAGAACCGGGTCTCGATCGCGTTGCGACCGCCGGGACCGTAGTTCACATCGATCGCGTTGTCGTTGTAGTGCTGCGAGTTCGGAGAGTGAGTGCCGACGCGGCCCCAGTGCGAGTGTTCGCCGACTCGGGCGCCGCGCGCCTCCCACCACTTGCCGGCGGAGATGATGCCACCACCGGCGTAGCCCTCACGGAACTGGTGCAACGGTTCACCGCGCAGCGCGGCCGCGTTCACTGCGTGGAGACGTTCCCGCTCATACGGGTCACGCATGGCTTCGGAGACGTACACGCCCTCGCCGGAACGCATCGGGGTGAGCTGGTCGTCACCGGCCGAATACGGGGTGAACCCTGGCAGGATGCCGCCACGATCGAACCCACCCTTCGGCTTCTTCACCCCGGAGAGCTTCACACCGACGGAACCGAAGGACTTATTGATCTCCTTCGCGAACGAGTTCAGCACGTCCGCCGTGTCGTTGAGGGAGCTGCCGACGTCACCGGGGACCTTCTCCATCGTCTTATCGATGCCAGAACGCAGGCCCGAGAAGTTCGCCTTGCCGCCGCGCTCGATCGCGGAGAACCCGGTATCAGCGGTCTTGCCGAGCGTGCCCAGACGCTTCCCCGCGTCCTTGTCCATGCCGCCCATGGTCGTATCGACGCCCTTGCGCATTTCGCCGGCAGTCGTGGTCGTCGACTTCTTGATCGCCGACCACTCATCCGACTGGGTCTTGCCCATCGCCTTGAGATTCTTCGCCTGATCGGAGGCCATGGTCTCGAGGTTCTTCACCTGATTCGAGACCATCCCCGACAGAGCCGTCGACTGCGTGCCAGCCATCGTCGACATCTGCGACGCCAGATCCGCACCCATCGCCGTGAGCCCGCTCGTCATCGTCTCCTGCATCCCCGTCATCGCGGCAGCAGTGCCGTCCTGACGAGCCAACAGAGACGCATCCGTGTCAGCGGTCATCTGCATGTACGCGGCGGCGGTGAGGGCCTGCATCGACGTCAGAGCTTCCTCCGTCGTCGCGACCGTGTCCTCCCACGACACATCCGCACCCTGCTGCGACCCAGCAAGATCAGTCGGACCCTGCGACGACGCGAGCGACGACCCGTACTCCGAGGCCGAATCCACCGAGGCGAGCGCGGGGGTGGTCGCATAGTCGGTGGGGATCGGGCCGAGTGCGGTCACGGGTGGGACGGCGGCGAGGCCGAGCTTCGCTGCGGTGTCCTGGATGCGGGTGATGCCGTCGAGGAGGCTGTTGTCGAGGCCGTCGACGGTGTCGATGCCGCGGGCGTACATGACCGTTGACGGGGAGTGAATGCCGAGAGCCTTCTTGAGGGAGTTCTCCATGCCCTTGGCGATCTTCGCGATCGTCTTCTCGACGGTCTTCTTCTGAGATTCGAGGCCCTTGACCAGTCCGGCGGCTGCGTTGACTCCACCGGAGTAGAACCCTTCGGTGACGTAGGCGCCGGCCTGTTTCGAGTACTTCGCGATGTCCTTGTAGGAGGCGTTGATCGACTGCACGTCCGACGACGATCCTTTGAGGAGTTCGTCGGCCATGGTGATCGACTCGTCGATGGAACCCGCGCTGGCGACTTCCTGCAGGATCGCGCCACCGTAGCCCATGCCGGCGAGCTTCTTGAGCTTCCCGGCCAGACCCTTCACCTTCGCTGCGGCGGCGGCCGCGTTCGTGCGGACACCGGAGACTCCGGTGGTCTGCTGCCAGGTGCCGTTCTTGTCCTGCGCCCACTGCGAAGACACATCGAGCTCGTACGCCCGACCCTGGATCGACGACGACACAGAATTCTGGATCTGCTTGAGCTCGTCGAGCTTGTCCTGCGCCTTCTCCGTCTTCGCCTCGATCTTCTCCAGCGAGGAGTACAGCGACTTGAGCGACTTCTCGTAGCCGCGGGCGTCGATGCCGGCACGGCGGCGAGCGCTGCGGGATAGGTCGTCGTTGCCTGCGAGGGTCTTGAGTCGGTCGACGGCGGAGTACCCGCCGGACAGTGACCCGGTGACCTGGTCGCGGATGTCGCCGCGGCGGATGTCTGTGCGCAGCTCGGTTTGGAGGTCGCGGACTCGTGCGCGGCGTTCGCGTTCTTCCTTGCGGCGTTCGGCGGCGGTGATTCCACCTTCGGCCATGCCGACGGCGAGGTTGGGCATACGACGGAGTGCTTCGAAGAGGATCTTCTTCGACCGTGCGGACCCGTCGAGGGGGATCCAGGCTTCATCAACGTCCGGACGGTCGCCGGCGAATCGGATCTGTCCGGGTTTGACCATCTCGGCGACGTCCATGACACCGCCGGCGGCCATACCTTTGACGTCGATGCCGCCGTGGTATCGGCCCATGGGGTTTCGGGAGTTGTTGCCCTTGCTGTCCTTCTTGCCGCCCTGGTCAGGCACCTTGGGGTCGAAGACCTTCTGGATCTTCTGGATCACCGTCATGGTGACGGTCGAGTGCTCCCGGAACCACTTCACGAACCCGTTGACGTCTTCCTTGGCGGGGTCCGTGTCGGCGTGGACAGACACGTTCGCCTTGTCGCCGTCGAGGTCTCGGACGGCTTCCTTCGTCTTCTTCGTCTTCTTCGTCGCCTTGTCGGCGTTCGTCTTGACGTCGGTCTTCGCGTCCTCGGGAACGTTGAGGATCGAATCGGCGTAGAGCTCGGCTTCGTCCTTGCCCATGCCGAAGTTGCGGGCGGACCGAATGACAGCGGGACGGAGCTTGTCGTCGATCTTCTTCTGGGCTTCTTCCGCCGACCCTGAGGACTCGACAATACTGGCTGCCCAATCCCGAGCCGATGAGGTGAGCCCGTCCAGAGCGGCCTCGTTGTCGCGGCCCTTCTGAGTGGTGATGTCGAGGGTCTTGCCGTTCTTCTTCAACGCCTCATCGGCGTCGTCGAGAGCCTGCTCGAACTCACGTGCTGCCGATCGTTCGTCGAGGACGGTGGAACCGAAGTTGCGGATCTCATCCGCGAGGTCCTTGATCTTGTCCTCAGTGGTCTTCGCGTTGATGCCGAGTTCTTGCAGCTTCTCCGCGTTCTCCTCGGTAGCGCCTCCGGCTTCGAGCATTTCCGGGGTGATGTCGCCCATCGCCAACTTGAGGAGATTGGCCTCGTCCGTTGATTGCCCGGATGCCGAGGCCACATTGATCAGGTGGTCGCGGTACTCGGGGAACTTCGCGAACGTGTCCTCGAGCTCCACTCCGGCGGCCAGGCCCTCCTCAGCAATCGCCCGGAACCCGGCTTGAGCAGTGTCCAGAGACCCTCCGGATGCCAACTGGGAAAGCGACTCGTCAGTCCTCTTGATCTGCTCGTTGACGACGTCAAGCTGTCCGGTGTTGGTGAAATCCAACCATGCTGTGAAGCTTCTGCCCTTGTCCGTGGCCTGTTCGAGTGCGTCGCCCCAGTCCTTAATGTCCTCGAACTTGTCACCGCTGACCAGCTTCGCCCAGGCCGTGTTCGCGTTGTCCCACAGTGCAGGGTCGAGGATGGTCTCTTTCGAACTCGTCCGAGTGCTGTCTGAGAGCTTCACCAGGGCGGCTGTGAGCTCGTCAGACGACGCGGCTGCTTCCTTGGCATCCTTGCCGAAGATCCGCGACACGATCTGCGCTCCGGCAATTGCTGCCGCGGCGACCCCAGCCGCCTTGCCTGCTGCCACAAGTCCGCCGGAGAGTTTCGGGTGCTCCATGTTGAGGGTCTTGAACCCATCAACGATGTCGAAGACCTTCGGCGCCAGCAAAAGGAACCCGCCAGCAGCGACCGCGGCTGCACCACTGAGACCTGCAAGGCTGCCACCGAAGTCCTTCACAGGGGCAGGGAGATCGCTGACCCAGTTCGCGAAGTCGGCGACGCCGTCGGCGGCTTCGGCAACGGCAGGGAGAAACACGTCACCGAACGAGATCGCGGCGTCCTTGACTGCGTTACCAGCGACACGGACGCGGGACTCGGCAGTGTCGTAGCGTTTGTTCGCTTCCTCCATGAGGGCGATTCCACGCGCGTATTCCTCATTGCCGGTGGCGAGCGCGTCTTTGAGGACGTCGGATGCTCCGGACAGGCGCAGCAGTGCGTCGGATTCGCGGATGCCGGTGATGCCGAGGTCGGAGAGTGTCTTGTTGACGTTCTCGCCGGACGTTTGGGCCTTGGCGAGACCTGCGACGAATTCGGTGAGAGCTCCTGCAGCGTCGTCTCCCCAGGCGGTGGAGAACTCCTGGGAGGACATGCCTGCGAGGCGTGCGAATTCTTCGACGCTGTCGCCGCCGTCGGCGACGGAGTTGCCGATCTTCTTCATCACCATGGAGATCGCGGTACCGCCGGCCTCCGCGTCGATTCCGACAGACGAGAGGGCGGTGGCGAGGCCGAGGACGTCACCCTCAGTGAGGCCTGCCTGTCGGCCGGCGCCGGCGATGCGCATGCCCATTTCCACGATTTCGCGTTCAGTGGTGGCGAAGTTGTTGCCGAGACCAACGACGGATGCGCCGAGGCGGCCGATGTCCTTCTGATTGGTTCCCATGATGTTGGAGAACCGGGCGAGGGAGGTGGCGGCCTCTTCGGCGGAGAGGTTCGTCGACTCGCCCATGTTGATCATGGTCTTCGTGAACGCGAGGACGTTGCCGGTCTTGATACCGAGCTGGCCGGCGGCCTCGGCGACGGCGGCGATCTCCGTGGTGGAGGCTGGGAGTTCGTTTCGGGCGAGGCTGCGCAGACCGGATTCGAGGGCCGACATCTGCTTCTGTGTGCCGTCGACGGTCTTCGTGACACCAGCCCAGTCGGACTCCCAGGTCATAGCCGCCTTGCCTGCCATACCAAACCCGATGGACACGGCGGTGCCGAACCCGAGAGCGGCAGTACCGAGAGCTGACCATGCCTGAGGGTGCGCCTTGGCTGAGGCTTCGAGCTTCGAGAGACCCACTCGCGCTTTGGAGACACCGTTGCGTTCCAGGTCCTGCATGGCACGTTGTGCCTGGCGGGAACCGGAGACGACGCCGGTGGAGTCAAGAGTGAGTTTCCACGCTACGGAACGATCAGCCAAGGGGCACCTCCTCAGTGGTTACGACGGTCGGGGTTTGATGGATGCGGACCACACGAGCGCTTCCGGATGCTCGTACTCGTTGTCCTTCTGGAACTGCTTGAGCGCGGTCGTGGCATGGCACCTCGACGGTGGGTTCGCGACGAACTGGTTCGCGTTCTCCGCTGCTTGGCAGATTTCCTTCGGGTACCCGCAGATCGGGCAGATACCCGCCCGGTATTCAGCGAGTGAGAGCATCCAGTTGCGTTGTGCTTCGTCCCACTCGGGTTCGGCCTGGGACGAGAGAAGCCGACCATCGTCGTCGTAGACGTAGGTGATGGTCGGCTCCCAGCCGTTGAAGCGTTTGACGCTGACGCCGAGGCGTTCAGCAGCTTCGACCTCGGCTCTCAGCTCCGGTTCACGGCGGAGGCGCTCTGTGAAAAAGGGACCGACGTGGCCCTCTGGTTGAGGTTGAGCACCGCGGTGGAGAAGTCCGCGTACTGGGCGTCGGTGATCTCAGCAGACTCGGTTTCCCAGTCATCGCCGGTGAAATCGATCTTCTCCTTGGTGGTCTTCCACCAGGCGGCAACGATCGACCTGGGGATGACCTCTTCACCGAACGTGTCCGTGTTGAAACCGAGCGCCGCATCGACATCGTTGTCCTCACGAGGCGGGTGCTTCGCAGTGATCTCCGCGTACTCGGTGCGTTTGAGAGCTTGCAGTTTGATGCAGACGGTGGATTCTTCCATCTGCTTCTCGATGTCCTGCACCTTCTTCGCAACGGCGCGGATCTCCTTCGAGTAAGGGTTGTTCATCCGGTCAGCCGCCGACTGGGTGCGATTGAGGTGGGCGAGTTCGTCACTGGCAGCCTGGTGCTCAGCGAGCAGACCGAGGTTCGTGACGAGATCAACGACGGACGTGGGGCGGGTTGTGCCGAGCTTCGACATGGTGTTTCTCCTGTTCTCTCCTGTGTGATGTGGATGGTGGAGCCCTGGCCGTGCGTGGACAGGAGAAAAGCCACGCACGGCCAGGAGTTGGGGAGGGTCAGGCCCCGGCGGCGAGCGCCACGTCCGTCTTCACCTCGGCGAAGATGAACTGCGGGATCGTCGCGCGGGTGACGGAGTTCGCCTCCGGCGCGAGAACCTGCTTCTCACCGGCGGTGGCCGGGTAGATGCTGACCTTCTGGTCAGTGGCGAAGTCGTCCTCGTAGGCGACGCCGATGCGCTCGACGAAGTAGCCCTGGGCGCCTTCGACGATCGTTTCGACGGCCTCGTTGGAGTCCGTCGCGTTGTCGGAGTTGGTGTTGTCGATGACGGTGATCGACAGGCCCGGGGTCTTTCGGCCCGGTCGTCCGAACTCCTGGCGGGAGCACAGGCGCGGATCCGGGATCGTTGCCTGTTCCTTCGTCGGGTTCCACCCGTCGCCGGTCAGATAGCAGCTGATGTCGAGAGCACCCTCTGCAGTGACTTCGGTGACCGTGGGATTCGCGGTATCGGCGATCGCAGGAACCCAGACGACCTTGAAGTTGCCGTCCGCCGGCGTCGATGGAATTTCAGCCATGACATGGCCTCACTTTCTTGAGTTGGCCCGAGCCGGCTTCGACTCAGGTGTTTCGGTGGCGTCGGCGGATGCCGCAGCCGGAACGTCCGACTTCTGGCTGTCATCGGACGAACCCTGCTCGACCGGGGCAGCCAGTCGGGCAGGGACGTTGGGGACGTGATGTTTCGGCGGTCGCGGATTGCGAGAGCGCGGGTAACGGTCGGAGTTGACCAAGGTGAAGGTCTTCCCGATCCGGGGATCGGTCTCGGGCACGTCGAACTGGTGCTTCGTCGACTTGTCCTTGACGCGTACGAAATAGGGCATGAGTGCCTCCTGGTGTGGGTGTGGTCGGGATCAGGCCCTGGCGGCCGTGAGTTCCCACTCGATGACGGTGTAGACCGGGTGACGGTTCGCCGAGGTGAGCGTGATCGAGTCGTCCTCGACGATGTCGCGAGTGTTGAGCCTGCGGATCGGGGACAGGGACCATCCCTCAGCTGCAGGGCGGGCGCCCTCGACGATGGGGTCGAGTTTGTCGGCCTTGACTCTGACCGAGGCGAAGGTGAGTCCGGCGATGGTGACGGCGATGCGCACGCGTTGCGCGTGGCGGGTGCCGGCCATGGAGCGGGAGAGTGTGTTCGGGATGTGGATGCGAGCGACGACCCAGGGGAACGCGTCCTCGACGTACTGGCCCTTCTCGTTGGGCTTCACCGCCTCGAACAGGGTCCCGTCCGGAAACACTTCTTCGATCGCGTCGGTGAGGGCGAGGATGCTCACAGGGCATCACCGAGCTTGCCAAGGAAGTCGTCGATGGTGTCGAACTCCCGCTCGACGGGTTCATCGAAATCGAGAGTGCCGCCGCCACCGTTCGCACCACCGAAGTAGGCGATAGCAGCGCCGGGCCCGCCGCCGGGGTTCTTCCCGGTCGGCTTGTCGTTCTCGGGGCCGATCTCCACCTCGGTGGTGTTCTTCCGCTTCGTGGTTTCGTAGCTGATCTTCTTCGCGAACTGCTTGAAGTACTTCGAACCTCGGGCATCTTCCTGCATGTTCTTCTTGATCTGCACGGCACCTTTGACCAGCACGGCTTCCGCTTTTGAACGAACATCAGAGTCGAACTTGTCGATCGCATCAACGAGCTTCTGAGTCTCTGAGGTGTCCAGTGGCATATGGTCCTCCTCAGTCCGCGATGTAGTCGACGAACACGCGGTAAGCGGTGGCGAACGTCTTGAACGGGGCTTCCTGGGTGATGCGGAACGCCCGGCCCGTGAGCATCGGGTCCACGCGGGATACGGTGATCTCGACGATGTCGCCGACGTTGATGCGGTACGCACCCACAGGCAGGTGCACGGACATGCGCTGCACGGTCACTGTGGTCTCGGCCGCCGTCCTCGACTGCTCGTAGCCCTCGTAGGACTGCAGCTTGCACTTGCCGGTGTAGACGTCGTCGTAGAGAGGCACCACCTTCCCGGTCTCCCGGTCGGTGGTCTCGCCGGTGACGCGACGAATGATGCACTTGTCCCTCATCATCTGCTCGGCTCTGGCACGGCCAGCCAGCAACGCCCCGGCATCCATCACCACACCCACCGCTCCGAGAACCCAGGCGCGATCGGCATGCGGACGGTGAACGCTTCGGACCCCGCAGAGCTGCCCGGCGCGAGCTCCTCCCATTCGTCCTCAGTCGGCTTCAAGTCCGCGCGCGCGGCTTCCGACCCGAGGCCATAGGAGTAGTCGTCGATTCGCTCGTTCTGTTTGCCGTCGGGATTCTTGATCTTCCGGCATACGATCTGCGCGATGATCTTCTTCACCAACGCCTCGTACACCGGGTCGATCGCGACCCGGTCGGGCAGGTCTTCGATTCGAGACTGGATGGTGGCCTCAACGTCACTGATCCAAGCATTGACCTGATCAATCTCAGGTGCTTCAGAAATCAGTCGACCAAGGCGTGTCTGGACGTCTTGGAGATTCGCGAAAGCCATACCATCCAGTCCCTTCGATTACTCAGCGACGAGGTCGCGGATCTCGTTTCGGTCAAGGCCCTCGAGGTCGTCTTCTGACAGCCCAGTGGCGAGCGCATACTCGTACCAGGCCTGCTTGGAAGCGTTACCCGCCGGTTTCACGACGGGAGTTTCCTCTTCGGTCTCTTCGTCGCCTGTTTCCGCGTCTTCTGTGGTGCCAGAGTCGTCGGAATCAGGGGTATGCTCTTCGCCGCTGACGGTGTATCCGTGGCGGCGGAAATAGGCCAGCGCTGTCGGGCTGTCGGTGTCACCGGCACCGTCGGTGAACTGAACGCCCACGACGATGCCGGTGAACCCCTTGACGGGAGTGGTGACTCGCATCAGACGCCTGCCTGGACCTTGAGCCCGCGAAGTACAGCTGCGGACTTGGTGGCCTTGAGCGCGACACCGGCGGGTCCGAGTTCGACTTCGCCCTTCTTCACGGCGCCGGCCTCTTCGAAGTTCGGCATCCAGGTGCGAACCATCTGGGAGCCGACGGTGGTGACACCGTGGAAGCCGTCGAGTCCGACGCGGTATGCGTACAGGGAGGTGGTGCCGTCGGTCTCGATCGGGATGATCGGGTCGTTGGTGCCGGGCTTCGCGCCCGGGTCGGCGAAGAGGATGCCACCGTAGGTCTCGCGGACGATAGGGCGGCCGTCGGCGCCGACGAGGTCGTCGACGGGGTTCTTGACGTACTCACCGGCTCGGCGGACTGCAGCGCGCAGGCGTGCCAGTGCGCGGCGGTTGCCGAGGATGATGGTGGGAGTCCCGTCGAGGAGACCAAGGAACTCGTCGATGAGGTCGAGTGCCTTGTGTTCGGCGCGGGGGTTGGTGTCGAAGTCGGTCCAGTCGGCACCGTCAGTGAGTTCCGTGGAGGATCCGGTGAGGGCCTTGTCGAGGCCGTCGAATCCGTTCGCATCGGTGGCGGTGTCGCCATTGATGACGAGATCCTGGAACTTGGTGACGGCGGCCTTGATCTTCTGCTGCATGTTGAGCATGACAGCGTTGGATGCGGCCGGGCCGATGGAGGCGATGACGCGGTCGACCGTGAACGAACCACCGAGGACGGCGAGTTCGGTCGAGTGCTTCGAGGTCTCCACGTTGCCGGGTGTGTACTCAGTGTTGAGTGCACGAGTGGCAGCGTCGGCCTGGGTCTTCAGCCGGCGGTACCCGTAGGTGAGGGTTGCTCCGCCACCGGCGGGGTTGACGGCGTCGTCGAAGATCATGTTGTCGAGGATCGCGGATTCCTTGCGGAACTCGTCGATCACGGCAGGATCGTAGTCTTCGACCGCGTTGTTCTTCGCTTCAGCGAGAGAAACTGGCATGGCGGTGTCCTTTCAGGGGTCAGCTGTAATGCAGGTTCACTGCATCAGCGAGATTCTTGGGTTTGGGTTTGCTCGACCCGGCACCCTGCGACGGGTCGGGTTTCGGCGTGGCAGGAGCAGATGGAGCGAGGAGCTTCATCAGTTCGTCGGCATCGGCTTCGAGAGCTTCCTGCGTGTCGCCGGTCAGCCTGGTTGCCGCGGACAGGGGCAGGCCCTTGGCAGCGGCAACTTCGTACTGCATGACACGCAGAGCGTTCTTCGTGCTCGAATCTTCGAGCTCGGCGAGACGTTCCGCCTGCTTCTCCTCCGCTGACTTCGTAGCGTCCTCGTACTCTTTGTTCTTGGACCGAAGATCAGCGATCTCTCGTTCGAGCTGCTTGCGAGCCTCGCGCTCGGACTGCAGCGCCTTCTTCCCGCCTTCACCGAGTTCCTCATCGTCGGCGGGTACCTTCGGTGCAGACTGGCCGGCGGCCGGGGTCTGCTCCTTGGAGTCGTCGTTCTGGCCCTGATCGCCAGGGTCAGATCCCGGTGTCTCAGCGTCCGCGGGGGCGGCGAAGAACCGGATGAACGGATCGGTGGTGTACGGGTTGTAGGCAGTGAGCACACGAGAGTGCTTCATGGTTCCTCCTTGGTGGTGCCACGTCGCGTGGCAAACGCCCGTGTGCCTCGCGCAAACGGGGTGGTCTGTGATGGGTTCGGTCAGCGACCGAACGCGATCGCACCGGTGGGGATCTGCCCCTGCTCGGTGATGTATCCGTACTGGCGCAACAACCTGCGGGTTGTGGCCTTGTCGCCGCCCGAACGGCGCACAATCTCGGGGACGGACAGACGGCGAGTACGGGTGCCGCGGCCTCCGGCCTCGGAACCCCAGCGGAAGTAGCCGCGGCGGGTCGTGCCCTCCGAAGTCCACATTCCTGATGGGGTCATACCGCGGCGAGCGTTGACGACCTGGAAGATGTCGCCGCCCTCCCGGATCGCTTCGGCCTCGTTCTTCCCGAAATGCTTCGCCTGCTCGGCAGGTGACAAGGATTCGAAGTAGGCATAGGGGTCAACGGTCAAGTCTCCGGCTACTGCTTCCGAAGCGGGTATGCCCCGGCAATCGCACCGAGGATGCCTCTGGAAGCTCGCGTTCCACCGATACCAGCGGCCTGCGAGAATCGCGCACTTACTGCAGGACGGAGGTGTGAGCATCCGAACGAACCCCGTAGCCGACGAAGCGGTTGTCGCTGCCTGCTCAGCGGCACGGCCAGTATCTGAGAGCGCGGTGCCGGCGGCCATAGTCAACCACCGTCCACCCTTCGCCAGGGCTGCAGGCGGGGCCATTCCCTCCGCGACAGCAGCCTTTGACACGATCGTCGACATGGCAAGGGCCGTACCAAGGTCCCGGCCGTCACCGTTCATGCCGACGAACGACTCAGGGACCACCTCGGCGACGAGATCCGGGTCCTGCCCGGTCTCATCAAGCACTGTCGGGATGAACTCGGCCGCAGCCTCGGCAAGAGACAGCTGCGAACGATGCATCACCCGCAACACCTGCGGGGCGGTTCTGGCCCACCCTGCATCGAAGTCGAGACCCATCCGAGACCACAGACGCTTCACCGAGGCGAGCGCCGCGGCGTTCTCACGCGTGATCTGTCTCTTGTACTGAATCGCGGAGGACGGAAGGATCATTCAGCTCCTCCTTCTCCTGAATCCGCTGGAAGTACGGGTCGGCTTCCTGCTCGAGGAAGTACTGACGCTCGCGGGCCTTTCGTGCTTCGGACCAGCCGAGCTCGTCCCATGCGCCCTCGCGGGAAAGGATTGGGGTGCCGCCGGAGAGCTTCTGGATGGAGTCGGAGCGCTGAGCCATGGTCGGGGTGCCGGCGTCGTACCATTCGAGGCGGATTCGGCCGTTGCGGGGGAACTCGCCGGTGCGGAAACGTTCACGCAGCGACATCGACCAGCCCCAGGAGGCACCGAAGCTGACTTGCTTACGTTCCGTGTTCTTCACCAGTCGAGCCTCGTCGGCGCGGATAGCACCCTCGGCTGCGGGGTTCACGGACTGTTGGCCCATGTACCGGACTGGGAGTCCGGTAATCGCTGCGGCGAGCGCCATGTAGTGGTTGACGGTGTCGTGGAAGTTCTTGAGGTCGGAGGGTGAGAACTGGCCGACCTTGGCCTTGTCGTTCTGGTGTGCCCAGATGCCGGAGAAGTAGGACTCCCAGACGGGGATCGGGTCGCCGTTCTTGTCGACGAAGTCACCCTTGGACATGCCGAGGACGTACTTCTGCGGAACTGAGTGTGTCTCGGCGGCGATCTGCAGGTTCGTCAGGGAGCGTGCGATTGCGTCGGTGAGGGGCAGGACGTCGTGCATTTCGCTGGTTCCGAACCAGGAGCCGGTGCGCTGTCGGTTGAGGAACATGACGACGGGGACGCGGCCGATGTTGTGGTCATCGCGGTCGGTGACTTGCCAGCGGGTGCCGTTGTCTCGGGTGAGCCAGATGGTGGTGTTGGGCAGGTAGAGAGTCGCAGAGTCGGTTTTGCGTTCGGGGTCGATGTACTGGCGCAGGGCTGCGGTCATCTGCCGGCGACGGTTGTCGATCTTCACTGACATGTGACGAGGTGATTCCACCGTCATCAGCGGCTGGTCAGGATCGTCCTCGTTGCTTCCGACGGTAACGAAGGAGCGGCCGAAGATCATGGCTTCCTTGTGGGCCTGTGGGGCTTGGGCGTCGAGGTCGTTGTACTCCCAACCGACGCGGAGGTCCTCGTTCGCGATCTGATCATCGGGGAGCATGAGGGACTTCACGTCGAGGCGGCGTTCGACTTCGTCGACGGCGATCCTGGGGAGGTTGACGACCGTTTCGAAGCGGCGCAGCTCCGGGGGTACGGCGAGACCGATGTGTTCGAGACGCTGAACTCCTTCGTAGTAGCGGTCCATCTTGATCATGACGGATCGACGCTTCTCGTGCTCGTTGCGGAGTTCAGAGAACAGGGCCTGTTCTGTGTCCGAGAGCTTCGCGGCGGCGTCAGGAACAGCCATTGGTCACCTCCCTCGGTTGTGGTCAGCGGAAAACGAACATGCGGTTATCGATGTCATCCCACCCGGCGGCGCGGGAGTCCGCGGCCGCCTCGTGGGCAATGACAGTCGACATGAGCAGGTCGATCTTCTGGTGGTCGGCGGGTTTGCCGAGGATGTACTTGTCGCCGGGTTTGGCGATCTTGATCGCGTTGAGTGCATGCAATCTGGCTTGGTGGTCGTCGTCGGTGATGATGCGTCCCTCGACGAGGTCAGTGTGGAACCGGTTGAGAGCGTCGAACATTCGCTGGATCGAGTAGGTCGGCCACTGCACAACAACCTCGTCGCCGTACAGGTTCGCCCAGTCCTCAATCTCGGTTCGCCAGTCGCGGGGGTCGCAGTACATGCGCCTGACGTCGTACTTCGCGAAGATCTCCGACACGGCAGCGTGGACTTCCCCGCGAGGGATGCGACCGTTCCACTGCTTCGGGTCCCAGTGTGCAGGACGATTGTCCGGCCCGTAGGTGGGAGTGAACGTGTACCCGTCGATCGTTTCGGCGCGGATCGCACTGTGGTCGCCTGACGTTGAACCGTCGAACCCGAGGGAGATGCGCCTCTCGTTGGACGGTGTGCCCATACTGTCGTCCCAGAGCTGCCGAGCGATGAACGCACCCGAACCCTGCACGAGGCGGTTGCCGTAGAAGCGTTCTGCCTCGGCGGGGTCCTTCTGCAGCAGCGCCACCGCTTCGGCCTCGATGGAGTCGAGGTTGACCCACCAGGAGCCTGCATAGCCGTGTTCGTGGATCTTCCGGCGATGATCGGCGCGGGAGTACTTCAGCGGCTTCCCGTCCGAATCGCGGAGGTCCTCGTCAGGGTTGCGGTAGAAGATGAACACGTCGTCTAGGCCGGACTCGTAGAGCTCCTGCGCGTACGAGTCCATGGCCGGGTCCCAGGCGTTCGTGTACGCGTGCGTACGACCGCCCATACCGGCCGCGCCACGGCGTTGATTGTGCGCGACACCAGTCAGCTTGTTCGCGACCGTGTACAGGCCGACCTCGTCCTGCTCCGCGTCGGAGATCGGGTTACCGAGGCGGGCGTTCGCCGAAGCGGTGACAACGTCGATACGGTCGAGATCATCGTCCTCGTGCTCGCCGAAGACTCGGATGAAGCCCTCACGGACAGCCATCATGTGCTGCAGCGGTCCGCGCTTAATCATCGCCTTCAACGGCCGGTACATGTTGTCGACCTGGTCTTCGTTCGTCGCCGACAGCTGGATGACTGGCGACGGGTGCCGGATGCCCTTCGGCTCACCAGCCAGGTATTCGTACTCCCACCCGCACGGGCACCCGAAGTCCTCACACCGGTACAGGTCGCCTTCTTCCGCCCAGCCGCCGAACACCGACGGGCCGACCGCCTCAAACGCGACGAACGACGCCGCCATGGGACCCTTGCCGGTCTTCTGGGGTGCCACGGTCATCGTGACGCGGTAGTAAAACGCCTGATTCAGCACTGGCGGATTGTCCGGCCCGACTTCCTCCGGCGGGACGAACACCGTCCCCTCGCGAACACGCCACCTGTTGGCACACACCCAGAACTGCCAGTCGGACAGTTCGAAGGGCTTGCCTCGAAGGAACCCGTCAGGCACTCGGCAATGCTGTCTGATCCATCCGTCCGCGAGATCCCCCAGCGTCGGGAAATCGACCACGAACTCGGTCATCAAACCGCCCTCAGTCTCCGCTGAGGTCCGTCCTTTTTGCCGTCCGACGAACGCTTAGGCGAGCGCGATGGGCCTGGATCCTCGACGACCTCGTCGGAGATATCCCAGCCGAGCTCGCGCATACCGGCCCTGGTCAGGCCGATCTGGTCACGGTAGCGGTGCAGCTGCGCGACAAGAGTGGCGTTCGAGTCCGGGGACTTCTCGACGAGCGCTTTGAGCCGGCAATACTCGGCGATAGTTGTCCACAACCACCGGAACTTCGGTGTCGCCCAAGCCGCGGCCTGGGGCAGCTCCCACACGTCCCGCCAGATGCGAATCTCGCGGCGGCGCAATGAGATAGTGGACTTCTTGTCCGGCACTTCCTTCTTGGCCTTCTCGACGACCTCGATAGTCGTGCGGTGCATCGTCGGCAGAGGGAACTCCGGCACCTTGCCGTCGTAACCTTCTGCCGGGAGACTGTTGAAGCTCAAGCCACGCTGGTCCGATCGCGCTGAGCGCGGGTCGGCCGGCGGCCCCGAGCGACTACGGCGTCCTCCGCTGCCCATGGTTTCCTCCTTGCACGGCGTCGCGCCGTGAGTAGTTACGCAGGAGTCGCTCCTGCGTGGTCGCCTTGTCGAAGTTCAGCGATGAGGCGAGCACCCTTGCTCTCGTTACAGAACAGGCGGGTGCATTGGCTGTTGTTGTAGGTGTGCTCCCCGCCCTTCGCCAGCGGGATCTGGTGGTCGAGGCTGGCACTCATCGGGTCGGGGTACGAAAGTGTCGGGTCGACCGGGGTGTTGCAGATTGCGCAGGTCCATTCGTCGCGTTCGAACACTTCGAGGCGGTTGACCCGCTCGGACCCCGGCGCGAGCTTCCTCGCGAGACGTTGGTGATAGGCCTCTCTGCGCCGTGGCGACCACGGGTCTGACTTCTCACGGCCGTCTGCGCGAGCGTCGCGTCGATAGTGCATCTGGCACACCCCGCGCGCCCTGACCGGGCGTTCGCAGCCTGGCTCTGAGCACTGCTTCGACTTGGAGTCCCTCGTCGCCTTCCGCAGACACGGCTTGGTGCAGTAGATCTGCCTCATGCTCTTGGCCGGAGAGAACTCGTCGCCGCATACCGGGCAGACCTTGACTGTGGCTGCCCGCAGCTCCCTGTTCTCCTCCGCCTGTCGCGCGGTGGCCCTCTTGCTCGCGATGATCGCGTTCGGCCGGCTTGCCTCCCGCTGACATGCGGCTGAACAGTACGTCTTCCGCGGTCCGGTTCGCCCCTTTGGTGGAACTTGGGTGGCGCAGATCGGGCATGTGGGTTCCTGGGATTCCACTGTTTCTGTCTCCTCTTCGTGGCATCGCGCCACCTCATGACACCCGAATCGCTCGGATGAAAGGGGATGAAAGAAGCCCCGTTCTCAGTGAGAAAACGGAGCTTAGTTAAGGCTTTGACCTGGGGTGATACCGGAAATGTTTGAACTATCCAAGTGGGTCCGCGCTATCCCCCGCGGTACTTTATAAAGACAGGTTCGGTTGCACCCCCTGGGGGTCTGCAAACGCCAAGTCATCTTGCCGCCCAGCCTCCTGGCTGATGGAGGGTAGTCGACTTCGAATGGCATGGTCCGCAGAGGCCGCGACCGTACTGCGGATCGTTCGGGTCGAGGCCGGCAGCTTCGAGCTCGCGGCGTGATCGAGGATAGTGGTCGGCGTCTCGAGCCGGTCTCTTCTTGCAGATGACGCAGAACCGATCACGAGCGAGGACCTTGGTGCGGAACAACACTTCATGGTCACGGTCATATCCACGCTGGCGGGACGTGCCGCGAGTACGGTCGGCGGTGCGCTCATGGCGAGGGCATCGCGACTTGGTGCCCTCGAACAGGACCGGGCAACCGGCGACCGAGCAGAGCTTCTTCACTGACTGCCTCCGAACATGACAGAAGGCCTGACCGGAGAACCGTGTCAGACCTTCATCGCCACCTCTGGTGACTCTACGAGAATTGTATGGGACAGATGACTGAAAGTCTACGCCCGCAAGGATCGCGCCTTGCGGCGTGTCGTTCGCGTCAGCACAGCACGAACATCACCGAGGCGATACAGCTTCGTGCCTCGTTGATCGTGACCAACAGCGTTGAGCATCACACGATCATGAGCATCACGACGACTCGTCCACTTCCGTGCCTGCTCATAGGTGATCTGCTCACCAGCCGCACGCAGTGTATCGACCACACGAGACAGCGGTGCCTCGAACGCCTCGATACGCCGGAGCCCCTCACGCCTCCGTGCCCGCACATCCACCTGGGCCTGGCACCTCGGGCACACCGTCACGTCCTCCCCGATGATGGGCCACAACTCCACACCGCAACCACCTGTCGGACACACGCCAGCGAACACACGTTCAGGTGGAATGTCGATCTGCTCCAACGCCTTGAGGCACTGCTCGAGCAGACGGTCATGCCACTCCTCAGCCTGCGCATGCTTGACCACCCAGTCACGCAACGGATCCAAGCTGGCCACCAACTGCGGCACCGACAGTATCCGATGCACCGGCCGCTCCTGCTCTGACACCCAAGCAGCGAGCATTGACCTGAGCACCTCGGTGATCCGATCAGCCACCTCGGCGGCACCAATGCGGAACACCATCGGCACAGCATCCGACGACCGGCGCTCACCCTGCGGAGTGGTGGCATCCTGCCTCAGCTTCGTCACCTCCAACTGCTGCACGATCGGAGCACACATGCGCACCAGCTCAGGCAATGATGCCGACCGAACATCACGGGCATCCCACATCGTCAACGTCCTCTCAGTTCTTTCTCGATACGACCACTCACCCAATCGCGGGGCCGCCACACATCCACGTCCTCACCGACCAGCAACAAGGTGGAGATCCACGCCTTCTGCTCGGCCGACGTCGTGCCCGTCTCCGACTTGAGCTCACGCCAGATCACACGACGCTGCTTCGGGTGCACCAACACCAGATCTGGGAACCCAGGTGTCGAGCGACGCGAGTCATAGTCATGGAAGCTCAACCAGCCCATCTGCTTCGAGAGCTCGATGATCTGATCCTGCAGCTGTCTCTCCGACATGGCCTTAGCTTGGAGAGCCCGGTAATCCTGTACCTTCACCGCTTCCTCCTCTTCCGCTTCTTCCCAGCAGGAGAGTTCACAAGGGCAACAGGTGGCGCCGACCGTCCAGGCCCAGCCCTGCCCGTACCGTCACGTACCGAACCCTTACCGTCCCGACCCGACCCGGCATATCCAGATCCTGGATGCACACGACCTGCTGGAACCTGCTGGAACCTGCTTGGTGGCTCTGCGGGGTCACACTCCGACTGGTTGGTGTCGGGCGGTCCCTTCGGTCCAGAGCCGGTGTCTGCGGGGTCTGACTCCGCCTGGGTGGCGGATAGTCCCTCGGTCCAGACTGTGTTCACCGCGGGGTCATCACACGACTGGTCGTCGTGCGGTCCCTCGGACCGGTGAACGTCTCCCGCGGGGTCACGCTCCGCCTGGGTGGCGGTCTGTCCCTCGGACCGGGATGCAGGGTTCTCAGGTGTCCTCTGTGCTGCGGTGCCGGCGTCACGGCCGGGCGGTACACGCCCGGCTCTCACGTCGGCCTCGGCAGTGTCGGGGAGGACGATGTTGTGGGTGGTCACGTACTCGTGGGTGCGCAACCACTCCAACGTCTTCGGTTTGAAGTAGGGCTTCTTCGGCGGGGGCATCATCTGCTTCTCACGATGAGCCCGCGGCGCATCGAGCAGGGCCGCGTTGCATCTGCCGCAGGCGACCACCATGTCTTTTGGTGACTGCACCTGCCTGTCCAGATGGTCGTACGTTCCTGCCTTCTGGCCGCGCCGGTCGCCTTGGAAGTTGACGACGAGGCCGCAGTAGCGGCATGCGTCACCGTCGCGGAGGCGCACGGGGATCGTGAGTGCAGGGTTCGAGTTGTCGAGCTTGCGTTGGCGTTCCCATTCGATCTCCTCTCTCGTTCGCATGTGGATGAAGGTGTCGTCCTCGATGAGCTTGTAGGCGCGTCGGCCTTCCCCGTCAGCCACCTCGGTGAGGTAGCCGGCGGCAATAGCGACACTGATCAGCTCAGCGGCACGTGAGTGGCCTGCCATCTGCACGGCGGTGCCGTGGCTGATGACGTAGTCGGTGAGGTGGGCGGTGGATTGGAGTGCGCAGCGGAGGACAAACCCGAATGCCTCGTTGACCAGCCTGTCGTCGACCCTCTCGTCTTCGAGGACGCTGAGGACGACGGGGTGGTTAGCGGCGGTGTCACCAGTCCTGAGCCAAGGCATCCGGGTTGTCTCCTGTGGTGGTGTTGATCAGTGGGTGGGTTCGAGGTGGCAAGTACAGCCACATGAGGCGAGCGCATCGGTGGTGTTGTCCCAGGCTTGGCCGTCGCACTTGCGGCAGTTGCCGTCGCGGCAGTCGGGGCTGCGTGGGGTCTCACTCATGCTTCCTCCTCGATTCGATCGGCGCGGACACGCATCCAGTCCGCCACTCGGCGCACACCGTACCGGCGTGTTCGTGCAGGCTCGCGGCGTAGCAATCGCGCAGCTCGATCTCGTCGGGGGTGTACGGGTTAGTGGTCATCGCTACCAGCCTCCGCTTCGCTTTTATGCTCCGGGCAATAGTCCTCGTCGCCGTTCGTCAACCATCCCGGCGACCTCTCGGCCCGGGTAATCTGAACGCCGTTCACGGTGGATGCTCCGGTCTCGTAGTGGTCTATGTCCCATGCACCGCAGAACGCATCGTCTCCGTCGCAATGGATGGTGGGCGTGTGTGATTGGGTCACGACTCGCCTCCCGTCACCTTCACGCCCTGCGCGTCGAGCCACTTGGCGATCTTGTCAATGTCGTCCTGGGATAGACCGATATACAGGTCATCGGTGATCCTGAGAACGTGGCTCGCCAGCTTCTCCGCGTTCGTCGGCTCCGGGTCCGGAACGACGGTGATGCCTGCCTTTTCGAGCAGGTCAGCACCGGCGAGGTATTTCCCGTTCGTGCTGTTGACGTACTCGGACCATTCGCTCTCAGTGATCGTCCGTCCGGGCACCTGGTCGGGGTGCTCATCGAGCCATTCGAGAACGTCCGCCACACTGATCCGGGCTGTCCCCGCCTTGTCGCGAAGGTCGCTGAAGATCTCCCGATGCAGGTTGATGTACTTCTCACTCATGGTCGCCTCCGGGTGCCTTCGTCGGGTTGGGGATGCTGTTGAACAGTTCCGGGTCATCCCCGAGCGCGGCGATCTTCTTCGTCACGAACTCGACACCCAGCGCGATACCGTGATGGACGGGGCACAGGTCATCGACGCAGGCTTCGCAGTCCTCGGCATCGTTGACGTTCGCGTGCTCGACCCACCAAGCGCGGTCATGCTCAGCGTTCTCATCGTCGCCAGGTGCGGTCATGCCGTAGCCGTCTAGAGCCTCCGCCACGAGTTGAGCGTTCCAGTAGCCGGAGTCACCAACCGCTCGGAGGAGTAGGTCTTTCCACTTCTCCGCATTCGTCGGCTCCGGGTCCGGGGCGATAGATCCCCCGGCCATGTGGAATCCATCAGTGAAACCGACCCCGTAGGAGACCGAAGTGCCGTCCATAAGTTCCTGGTAATCGCTTTTCTTCATCGTCCGTCCGGGCACCTGGTCGGGGTGCTCGTCAAGCCATTCGAGGGTTCCGTCAATGATCGCGCGACGGAGCGTGTGTCCTGCAGCTTCCTGATAGACCCTTTCGCTTAAGTCGATGTATCGCTCGGTCATGGTTGTGGTCCTTTCACATAGGTTTCGTCGACCCAGACCCGGCCGCAGCAGTGGCAGTGCCAGCCGACCGTTTCCGGGCTGCACAGGTCCTCACCGATGACGATGGGGTCCTTGTGCTCGTGGTGGCATCGGAACGACACAAGACGGGGTTCTGCCTCGCACAGGAGCTTCTCCGTGATCGCCTCGTGTGGGCATTCCTCGTGCCCGGGTTTCATCACGATTGTTCGAGCTCCCTGCTGATGTCGTCACGCAGGCTCCGTGCTCTTCTGCTCTTGGAATCGAGTGCTTCGTGGAAGCGGATCATGTTCTCGATCCGCTTCTGCCGAGCCAGCTCGGTGAGCGCTTCCGCCTCGGTCATCGTCAGAGTCCTTTCGGGACGATCGGTCGGGCGTGCACCCCGTCAGCGGAGGGGCCGGGGTCGCCGTCGTAACCGGCGACGTAATGCTTGTGGTCAGACATGTCGTGCGGGTGCCAGCACACCTTGTCGCCGTACTTGATGTCCTCCACCCGGATCGGTTCGACAAGGTCGGCGCCGGCCTGTGCTGCGAGACGGGCCACGAACGCACGCCTCAACTCCTCGGCCGAACGTCGGGCCGCCAGTTCTTTCTCGAGCTCAAGCACCCGGCGCCGGTACACGCGGCGGAAACGCAACGCCATAACCACAGCGGTAGCCGAGACGAGGACGGTGAGAAGTGAGATTGCGAGGCTGAGACTCATTTGCGGGTCCTCCAAACCATGAGCCGGTCCCACACCGAGGCGGGAATGATGTTGTGGGTGATGACCCACACCCAAATGTGGGCGGGAAGAACGAGGAGTCTCTCGATGAAGTTGAGCATCATTGGAATCCCTTCACGAGCTCCTGGCCGACACCAGTCAGATCGGCAAACCACCGGGACCGGACCTTCTGCCGATCATCGGCAAGCGCTGCTTGTTCGTTGCTGTCGGTGATGGTGGGTGAGGCGATGAGGCCGTAGAACAGGCCTTCGGCGGTGACGCGCCAGAGGCTGTCGGTGATGGAGTCGACTTCGAAGTCGGTGCCCCATTTCTTCGCCGAGGTGACGAACAGTTCCAGGCACTCAGCCGGGGCCGCGTAGGTGCGGGTGGCGCGCGAGGTTTGGGCGGCCATGGATTCGAGGATCTTCGCAGTGCGTGCGAGGTTCTGCGTCGGCTCCTGGACCGGAAGGGTGAGGGACTTGCCCTCGAAGAGGCCGGTGCGGTCGGTGGCGCGGATGCGGATCTTGTCCGGTCCGGTGCCGGTGACAGTGAGTTCGACTTCGGGGTCCCAGGCTTCCTTCGGGGTGAGGCCGGCGAATCCCATCAGCTGCTTGGCCATGACCGGGGTGAGGATGATCGAGTCCGCGACCACGTCACCGGTAACTCGGGCACCGTCTCGGGCTGGGGTCTTCGTGACGATCGAGGTGCGTCCCGATGAGGCGAGGAGGAGCACGTTGTCGTAGGTGAAGACTAGACCAACAAGGTGATTGTCAGAGGCATCGTCCTTCGCGACGTGCGGGAGGACGGCGGCGAGCGCCGAGGTGAGGTGGATGGGGTTGATGCGGGCGGACAGGCCGAGGGCGATGCGGCGGGTCTCTCTGGCTTCTTTGCCGTCCATGAAGTTCTTCACGACGGCGAGGTGGTCGTCAGCGTCGTGTTTCGCGTTCACTGGGCTTCCTCCTCGGTGAGCTCGTATCCGAGGGGGAGATGGAAGGTTCGAGTCCGGGTTAGTAACCCGCCTTCGGGCTTCTTGACCTTGTCTCCGTTGATGTCGTAGACGATGTGCTCGAATTCGACGACGAGGAGGTAGTTTCCTGCATCGACGAGTCGGAGCGACCCGGCGACGACGTTGCTGGGGTCTACTCGGCTCTTCGTGATGAGTTGGAAGATCGTGAGCATCGTCTCGTGGTCGGCCTTCGGGATGGTGTTTGTTGCAGTGGCCATGGTCAGTTCGTCTCCTTCTTGCGCGTGTGTCGGCAGTTGGTGCAGCACCAGCCGCGGCCGTTCTTTTGCCCTGCCGTGCAGGCCAGTGGTGTGGTGTTGCAGGACTGGCAGGGGAACACTGGGTGGTCGCAGTACCGGTGGGAACAGTTCTTAAGCAGTGGCATCGTGGTTCTCCTTGTGCGTGCATTTCGGGCAGCAGCCGTAGCCTCGATCTCGGGTGAGGGCCTTGCAGGCGACGGCAGTGCCACCGCAGGAGCAGCGGCCCCATTTGTCTCGGGCGGATTCGACTTTCGGGATCGTCACGCCGGCACCTTCCCTCGGCACTTCGGCGGTGCCATGCAGTGGTCGACGAACTCGCGCCCTTCCGGGGTGAGCGCGTACTCGGCGGCGTCAGCCCACGAGGCACGGTCACTGTTCGGTTTGTGATGGACCGGCACCGGATCCCCAACCTTCTGATGGGTCATGATCGCGTTGTAGGCGGTGTTCGTGATGCGGGATGCGATCTCGCCCCGGTAGACACGGGCGATCGTGTTCCCCGCGACACCGACCCGCTTCGCGACAGCACTCACCGTGCCGTAATGAGCGACGAGGTCGATCACACGGATCTTCGCGTCACCGATCGGCCGCATCGTCGCTTCGAGGTGCTTGTTCCGGCAGACCCGGCACATGCCGGCCGCGTGCACGACGCGCGTGCAGCCGTCGGTCTTGCAGATGTTCTTATTCACCATGCTCGTTCCTTCCATGCGTCCGATCCCCACACCTTCGTGGCGAGGCGAGCGCGATACTCGGCTTCCTCGGCGAAGTGGGACTGAGGGCACTTCTTCCGTTTCGTGGGGTGCTCGTGTTTGTGGCACTGACGTCGCCAATCGGCGAAGCGCGGATCCTCATCGGCGATCTTCTGGGCGATGTCGGCTCTCATCGCGACGAACGACATGAGCATGCACACGCCGTGCTCGGCCATGCGTGGACCGCCCGGCAGGTACTGTTTGCCGTCTTCGTCGAACTGCACGCCGTGGCCCGTGTACAGGGCTTGTCTGCATTCGACTTGGCGGCACCCGATGCATTCCTCGTCACCGTGCCACCAGTCCGATTCCGCCGCGCCGTACCACTCGGACACCTCTACGGGCAGTTTGACCATGACGCGGCCGGTCTGGCCGGACGCGGCGTCGATGACCTTCCGTTCCTTGTTGTCGGCGGGTTTGCGGATCATCTCGAAGATGTCGATCTGCCCGGGTGCGTTCGTCATGCCGGTTCGCTCATTTCGAGGTCGAACAAAGACGGCATCTCCCGCTGCCGCTCTTCTGCTTCGAGATACTTCACTCCGTCGAGGAAGTACCCGGGGTTGAGTTCGACTGATCGACCGCGGCGGCCCTTCTTGAGTGCACGCAATGGCACCGTGGCCAGGCCGCCGAAAGGGTCGAACACGAGGTCGCCTTCGTTCGAGTAGCGGTCGATGAGCCGGTCAACGATGTCGAACTGCAGAGGGCATACGTGCATTGCCTGCGCTTTTCGAGACTGCTCCGTGTTGAGAGTGAGCATCCGGTTCACGTCATGCCACACGTCCTGATGCCAAGAGCCAGGGGCGAGCGCCATGAATGTTGACGGGAGGCGGCCCTCACCGTGGAGGTGTTCGCCGACTTTGATGTGGGTTTCGAAGTCGTAGACTTCGGCAAGAGTCTGTTTCGTGAACATTCGGGAGATCTGTTCTGGTGGGAGTGCGGCGAGCTCGGCTGCAGTCATGTGGCGCTGGCCTGAGGAGCGCCAGAATGCGTGAGCGTCGACCTGCCAGCGGGCCAGCGAGTAGTCCTCTGCTTCCTTCTTCACTGGGGTGTCGGCGTAGCCTTTCGTGCGGTCCGTCTGCGGCTTGTGGAACAGCAGAATGTACTCCGGGGACCCGGCGCCCATCTTCGTGCCGTCTTTGCGCATCTCGGTGTATCCGAGACGGTACGTCTGGTTGTTCTCGCGCACCACGTCGGTGACGACGGTGATCATGCCGAGGTAGTCGAAGCCGTGCTTGATCCCGTGTTGGAGTGCCTCGGCGTGGAACGGGGAGACGGTGGGCACGCCGGCGCCGGTGACGGAACCGAACAGGATGCGGTCTTTGACGTGGCAGGCGTAGATGCGTCCCGGCTTGAGGATCCGGTGGAGTTCCGGGGTGAGGAAGTCCATCTGTTCCCAGAAGTGGCCATTGTCGTCGGTGTGCCCGAAGTCGTTGTAGCTGGGCGTGTACTCGTAGTGATTCGAGAACGGAATGCTGGTGACAATGAGGTCGACTTCGTTCTCCGGCATGGCCCTGGTTTCGTCAACGCAGTCGTTGTTGGCCACCTGCCAGCCTTCGCCGGTGGCTTCGATGCGTTCGATACCCATGGACCGCACGAGCGCTTGCGCGATCGCTTCCGGGTCGAGGCCGTGTTCGTGGATGACGTCTGTCATGGTTTCTGTCAGCTCCTCGTGCTGCTGCCATTTGCGTTTGAGTTCGGCAACGACGCCGCTCTCTGCGTTCGAGTGGATGAGGTACACGTGGCAGGTGCGTTCCTGCCCGTATCGGTGGATGCGGTGAACGGCCTGGATGGTGTCGTTGAACTTGTAGGTGACGCCGAGGAATACGGCCGTGCGGGACTGCTGCAGGTTCATGCCCTGCCCGAGCATCACCGGCTTTCCAATGAGCACCGAAGCCTCACCGGACTTCCATGCCGTCAGCTGCGCTTCAACCTCGTCGGCGGACTGTGAGCCGCGGACGGTGGAGAAGGTGATGCCGTGATGTTTCAGCGCCTTCTCCGCGAGGTCCTGTTCGTCGTTGAGGTCGCACCAGATGATCGACTGCTCCCCGGCCAGGTCCACATCGGAGATGATGCTGATTGCTTTCGCTACGCGCTCTTCGAGGCTGATTCGCTTCTCCCTAGCGGCCTCTTTCAGTCCGAGCTCGGCGGAGCGGAAGATGTGGCCTTGCCCGTCGCGGTCCACGGTGTCATCGGCCAGCGACACGTCGACCTCGACGAACTCCACGTCGAGTGGCGGCAGATCGTAGCCGGCGGCATCGCAACCTAGGTCGGCTGGCGACTGAACGAACGCGGCCCATGTGTTGAGCCACAGCCAGAATTCGCGCTCCTTGTGCGGGTACAGCTTGAGGTTGTTGGCCTTCGTGGAGTCGCGCTGGAAGAATCGCGTGAGCGCCTGCCCGGTGTCCATGACGCCGAGGAACCCGGCGTAATGGATGAGCTCTTTGAAGCGGTTCGGCGAAGGCGTGGCCGTGGCAACGAATCGGAAACGGACACCTGCGAACTTCGGCAGGAACTCCTGGTAGGTCTTCGACCCGTAGCTGCGCAGGATCGACGCCTCGTCGAGGGTGACGGCTGTGAACTGCGCAGGGTCGAGCTTGCCGTCGCGTACGCTCTCGTAGTTCGTGATGTAGGCGCCGTCGAACTCTCGATCGACTTCAGCGTTCCGGCGAATGAACTGCGTGGCCATATCGATCTTCTGCGCATCATTGGCGAACTCGAGACGCACACCCAATGGGCAGACGATGAGCACGGGGCCATCGTGGCGTGCACGAATCTGTCGGAGGATCTCGAGCTGGATGATCGACTTACCGATGCCGAACTTGGCAAACACTGCCCGGCAACCGCCTTTGAGCGCCCACTTCACGAGCATCTTCTGATGCCGGTACAAGCTCGGATGCAGTCCGTCGAGGTCGACGTCGAATCCTACGGCTGGTGATACGGCGGCCTTGGCTTTGAGGAACTCGACATAGTTTGCCTCTGAAACTGCCGGGGTGATCAGCACGGGGCCTCCTGGAATTCGAGCGGACTCACGTGGTTCGACTTCATCCACACGCGAGACGACAGTTCGATCGCAGCCTCAAACGACCACGTCGAGGCGTAGTACTCGTACACCTTCGAATGCCGGTTCACGACGTACAGTTCCCAGAACCTTCGCGAATGCGGGGCGCGCGTCCACTTCGGCTGTTCCTGGCGGATCTTCACCTGATACCTCATGACCGGCTCCCGTCTTTGGCGGCGATGCCGATCCAGCCGATGACCCACAGCATGGTGAGGGCGGAGAGTCCGTTCGCGGTGAGGGTGAGCGTGTAGGAGTAGAAGTAGCCGGCCATGCCGGTCACGATCATCGGTAGGTAGATGGTGAACAGTCGGCGGAGGAAGTACACCTCACGCGGGAACCGGCGCACCTCGGCGCGGACCGGGGCGGTCACAGCGCGATCTCCAACTGTCCATCAGTGAGTCGACGGAAGATCGCGTCGAGTCCCTTGCCCGTGACCCGCACCTGCGGGGCCGACGATTCCCGGGTTTCGCCTGTCTCCTGGTCGGTGTAGAAGCGGGCTCGCTGCACGAACAGTCCCTGCTCAACCGAACGTTGGTAGGCGTGCGGCCGCTTCTTACTGTCGCGGTAGAGGTATCCCCAGGCTTCGCAACGGTTGAACAGGCGCTTCTCGCCGACGACGATCTTCTTGTGCTCGAAGAGGAACTTCGCGGCATCGTTGAACGACCACGAAGCCTCCGAGCTGACGATGTGGTCCCAGGCGCGAGCCTTCGGCTCGAGCTCGGCGATCGTCTCGTCCTTCGCCGCAACCATTGCCTGCAGCCCGTTCAGAACCTCGAGCGTCATTGCCTCGAACGACTGCTCGACCTGCTTGTATCCTCCGGTCTTGCGGATCGACGGGAGAACCTCTGTCGTTATCCATCGGCGGAATGCAACGGCTTCAGGCTTGCGTGACATGAACACGACTTCGTACATGCCCGGCTCCGAGACGATGGTCGAGTTTTGCGTACGTCCAAGACTGTCTTGGATGGGGGTATTTGAAGTAACCCCATCCTCTAGCCGGGCTTTGACTCGGCTTACCTGCTCGAGGTCCAGGATCCGGCATAGGTCAGCTAGTACGAACCATGGCTCGTCATCGACCATCACCGTGCGGACTGGCGTATCCTGGTAATTGAAGATCTGTAGATCGTTCATTGGATTCCCTTCCTGGGAGTCGTCGCCCTCGCCCTGGCCGGCGGGGGCTTCTTCATTTGCAATGGCTGCGAGCAGGCCCCGGGCTTCCCCTCCACCGGGACCCACCCGGATCATAGGATCGGCTTCTGCCGGAACTTCGACACGACCTCGTCCTCAGTGATCAGTCGAAGCGCCGCGATGTTCGCGTCTGCCTCGTCGTAGATGTTGAGGAGCGTGTCAGCGACGGAGTCGATATTGTCCGGGTCCATGTCGTAGGAGACCGGAGCGGCCATGACCTCGGCGGCGAGCGCTTCGACGCGGTGCTTCGTGGCGAGCTTCATGTTGAACAGGGCGTCGAGGCGCGACTGCTCCTGCTCGGTGGGGAACTCGGCGCGGGGCATCAGTCGCAGTCCTCTCCTGAGATGGAGTGCAGCACCGCGGAGGCCGGCAGAGTCGGCTCACTCCTGGTGCGGGGCACCGGCCACGCCGCGGCTACGCGGAGGCGGACTTCCTCTTCGGCGGCGGCACCGGACTTGAGCAGTGCAGAACGCTCGACGCCAGTCATCTCGAAGACAGCGTTCGTGGTCTGCTCGAGCACCGCCTCGATCTCGGCGAGGCGAGACATGGGGAACCCGTTCTTCTGGGCGCCCCTGTACTGGCGGAGAACAGTGGCGAGTCTTTCGGCTACACCGACCGCGTCGGTGATCGTTGCCTGCCGGCGGACGTTGATCGGGGTGGGGTGGGATGCGGGTGTGGTCATCGTTGAACACTTCCTGACTTGGCGGATGGTTTGGGGTGCGGCCGCCGAGGCGGAACGGCCGCACCAGTGGCATCTGACTTCTCGACCGGGGAACGGTGGCGCCCGGGAGTTTCGTCAGTGCCGTCCCTTACGATGTCCCCAACGACAGAAGTAGCCGCTTCCGTCGTTGCCATAGGCGCACAAGCACAGTGGGCGCCGTGACCCGTAAGGGAAGTCTTATGTCTGAACACCAAATCGGTCCGGATACTCCGATCACCTACATGCTCTCGGTCGAGCTCAACGACATCACCAACTCTTTGAACAGTCAGTCGGAGATCGACGTCGCCGAGGCGATCGCTGCCGTTGACAAGAAGGTTGGGGCGGTCGCCAATGCGCTTAACCGACTCGAGCGACAGTCCAAGGGTCTGCCTCTGGAATGATGCGCACGAGCATCGGATCTTCTCGGCGTTGATCTGCTCGATACGCCGAGGCCCCTCGCTTCGGCAACGGACTTTGGCGAGGTCAATAGTGCGGATCTGATTCATGCCGGCCGCCTCATCCCGAATGCGGAGGGGCGGCTGCGCATGATCCGCGGGAATCGTGAGCATCGGAGCGTGGTCACACAGCCGTTGTTCAACTGAGCAACCGTGACCCGCTCGGCGATGAGGTTGCTGTAGATGACGGTCATGACGCCACCCGCTTCGATGCGGGGGAGTCGCGCTCTGCGGCGAGCGCTTCTACGTCTGAGCGATTGAAGAACTTCTCCCCTGTCCTGCCGTTGCCGGCAACGGCAGGGGTGATTTTTCCGGCTGCGGCCCAGCGGAGGAATGTTGATCGGTCGACTTCGAGGATTCTGGCAGCTTCGGCGCTGCCGATGAGATCAAGGCTTGGGGTGTTCATGGCGATCAGTATTCCCCATTGCTCAAGTTTACGCAATCATCAACACGAGCTTTGCGGAAACTCTTGCATAATTACCTAAGCTTTGGCACACTGTCTATATGAGTGAAAACCCCGACTCGAACCTTGCACAGCTCCTCGAGTTCAACCAAGCCGATCGAATGACCAAGTCGCTCTCGGTCTCGGGAGTGTCCGTGCAGGCAATGGCAGACACCCTGGGCGTGTCGCGCAACACGGTGTCCAACTGGATCAACGGCAGAACTCAGCCGCAGCGGCGCACAGACCTCGCGACCTGGGCGATGCGCACCGGCGTTCCTATCGAGTGGATCGAGACGGGTGAATTGAAAAATCCCCCCGAGCCCGGAGGCCCGAGGGGAGATGATGGGTGCGCCACGAGGGATTCGAACCCCCAACCTTCTGATCCGTAGTCAGATGCTCTATCCGTTGAGCTAGTGGCGCATGCCGCTCGGACTCACGCCCTGCAACTCGAACAACTATACACACCAGTTTCACCGAAGCTCAAATCGCGCCCACGTGCGCTTCGCCACATTCACACTCACGGTCAGAGCCGCCTCGGCGAGAGGGGATGAAATCGCAGATTTCAGCTGTCGCTCATCGGTGAAACAAACCGTCAATCACTTGAAACAACACGGCATTCACTTGTTGCATTTACGTCAATTGGTCCCTGGCTGTGATCCAATGCACATCTTCGAGTGACCGAAACGCGCGTTTTTCGCTTCCACTCCCATCCTACGGTGGATATGTACCAACCGCTCGACGGACGCCAGCCGCCGGAGACGAAACCCCACACACACGACCCACCAGGAGACCACTCATGACTGTCCTCGACCATGATGTCGTCGCTGACCAGCTGAAGAACGCACCGACCGAGAACAAGTCAGTGCTCTCGTTCGTCAGCCGGATCGCCGCCCTGACCTCCCCGGACGACATCGTCTGGATCGACGGTTCCGACGCGCAGAAGAACGAGATCGCTGAGAAGCTCGTCGAAGCCGGCACCATCCAGCGCGTCAACGGCACCAAGGACTCCTACTACGCGGCCTCCGACCCCGAGGACGTCGCCCGCGTCGAGGGCCGGACTTACATCTGCTCCGAAGACGAGAAGGATGCCGGTCCACTCAACAACTGGGTCGCTCCCGCGGAGATGAAGGAGACGCTCAACGGTCTCTTCGAAGGTTCGATGCGCGGACGCACCATGTACGTCATCCCCTTCGTCATGGGCCACGCCGAGGCGGACCAGCCGATGTTCGGCATCGAGGTCACCGATTCGGCGTACGTCGTCCTCTCCATGCTCGTCATGGCTCGCTCGGGCAAGTACGCCCTCGATGCGATCGACGCCCAGGACGCGAAGTTCGTCGAGTGCGTCCACTCCGTCGGCGCTCCGCTGGAAGAGGAACAGGAAGACGTCGCCTGGCCCTGCAACACCACCAAGTACATCACCCACTTCCCCGAGGATCGCGCCATCTGGTCCTTCGGCTCCGGCTACGGCGGCAACGCGCTGCTGGGCAAGAAGTGCTACGCACTGCGCATCGCCTCGGCGATCGCCCGGGACGAAGGTTGGCTGGCCGAGCACATGCTCATCCTCAAACTGACGAACCCCGAAGGCGTCGTCAAGTACGTCGCCGCCGCATTCCCCTCGGCCTGCGGCAAGACCAACCTCGCCATGATCGAACCGACCATCCCCGGCTGGAAGGCCGAGACCCTCGGTGACGACATCGCATGGATGCGCTTCGGCGAAGACGGCCAGCTCTACGCCGTCAACCCCGAATTCGGACTCTTCGGAGTCGCCCCGGGCACCGGTTACACCACGAACCCGACCGCGATGCGCGCCATCGAGGAAGGCGGCAATATCTTCACCAACGTCGCGCTGACCGACGACGGTGACGTGTGGTGGGAAGGCAAGACCGACGAGGCGCCTGCTCACCTCACCGACTGGAGGGGCAACGACTGGACCCCCGAGTCCGATACCCCCGCCGCTCACCCGAACTCGCGCTTCTGCACCCCGATCGCGAACGTGCCGACCCTGGCTCCCGAGTGGACCAACCCGAACGGTGTGCCGATCTCGGCCATCCTCTTCGGCGGTCGCCGCAAGACCACGATGCCGCTCGTCACCGAGACCCAGGACTGGACCCACGGTGTGTTCATGGGTTCGGTGCTCTCCTCGGAGACCACCGCGGCTGCCACCGGTGCCGTCGGCGTCGTCCGCCGCGACCCCATGGCGATGCGTCCGTTCATCGGGTACAACGTCGGTGACTACCTGCAGCACTGGATCAACATCGGCAACACCGAGGGCGCCCAGCTGCCGAAGATCTTCTACGTCAACTGGTTCCGCCGCGACGACGACAACTCGTTCCTGTGGCCCGGATTCTCCGAGAACTCACGCGTTCTCAAGTGGGTCTTCGAACGCGTCACCGGCACCGCCGATGCTCAGGAATCCCCGCTCGGCCTCACCCCGGTCGAAGGCGGCCTGGACACCGAAGGCCTCGATTTCACCGACGAGCAGCTGCGCAAGGCTCTTGCCATCAAGCCCGAGGAGTGGGAGACCGAGCTCGGCCTCATCGAGGAATGGTACGCCGAGCTCGGCGATTCGGTTCCGGCCGAACTCCGCGCCGAGGTCGACAACCTCCGCCAGCGCCTCGGCCTCGCCTGAGTCGTTCGGCTGAGTTGCTAGTCTGAGTCGTTCGGCTTCATCGCTGACAGTCTGAGCCGCCCGTTCATCGACAATCCCCCAACCGCCGCCGAGGTGGTTGGGGGATTGTCGTATTTCGCTGAGGGCGCGCGTTCGGCCGTTTGAAGCTCGCCGTTGATTCGCCAGTGCTTCCGGGCCCTAGTGCCGAAGCCGCGCAGACTCAGCAATGCGCCGCCTGCGCCCTGTGAACCTCACGGAGAAATACCAAGACATCACGCGGTTTCGCTTTGAGCTCCCTCAACACGCGATAGGTGACCATCTCCGGACTCTTGACGTTGCCGATCAGCGCGTTCCGATGAGCGGTCACACCGCGGGCAGTGATCGTCACGACCAGTGCGTCGGGAATCGCCCCTTTCCTCCAGTGAAACTCTCCTCCGATGTCGACGACACCTGACCACGGCGTTGCGAACTGCATGACCCGCCCGCCAGGCTTCCACCATGAGGACTCCACGCCCCATCTCGACACGACAAACTGTGGTCGCACAAAGGGAAAGACAAAAGTCCACAACAGCGCTCCGATGCCGAACAGCGCCAAACCGATGGCGAAGACCACAAGGAGGAAGAACACCAGCCACCCGCCGAATCCCGGGGACAGCGGGTTCCAGGTCGAGCCGGGAGTGACGGCGAAGGTGAGGATGATCGCTCCGACGAACAGCCAACAGACGAGCGCGAGAGCGAAAGTCTTGACGAGGTTTGTTCGCAGCACGACGCGGCCATCGCGCCGCATCGCCGCATGCCATTGGTCGATACGGCGGCGGTCGGCTTTGCCGATCTCTTTCTGCAGATCGGCGGCATGTCGAGGATTGTGCGGCGGAGTTCTCACAGGTCGAGTCTAAGCCGAGGCGCCGAGGTCTCAGGAAAGCCACCCGCAGCTGCTTTCACTGAGCCGCCCCGACTCCACCGCTTGGGTATCTCGCACTGTCAGCGGCATAACCACCTGGCAGTGGCGCTTCCTCTCGTGACGCGGGGATGTTCCATGCACATAGCCCGGAGCATCCCTCACCGCTGCTGTCGCTAGGCACCAGTGGGAGCAAAAACACCGTCGCGGCGGCACGTTGCACCGTTGCAGCTGTAGGCGCTGCAACTACGGGTGAGGGATGGCGCGCTAAAGGGTGTACGTGACGCTACCGGTGAGAGATGGTCGCTTAGAAGCAGCTTGCCGACGGCAAGCGATCGCCGCCCGAGCCGCCACGCGGGGAGCACCCAGAGAGGGCGGGCGAGCAATTCAGACACGACACGTGGCCCGCAGCACGGAGGCGTCAGGCGGTCGGCGCCCGAAGCGTCAGGCACCGTGGAGAGCCGGGACGATGAGGTAGACGCCGAGCAGCACGACTGCTCCGCAGATTCCGAAGACCGTCCAGTAGGCGACCGGCAGCCCTGCGCTGCTGCGGCCCTCGTCGACCCGATCGAGATGTGTCGCGCGCATGCGCACGGCAACGGAGAACAGCGTGATGACGATGATGGCCGAGACCCATGTCGCAGCCGCAACGATGGCGAAGGAACTCCACTCGATCATTTCGCGTCTCCCTGATCGCTCGCATCTGCCCGACTCGCATCGGCTCCGGTGTTCGAGGCACGCCCCGAATCGGCGCCGGACGCCGGTCCGGAGGTCGAGCCGGACGCCGAACCGGTCGACGACGATCCAGTCGTCGCCTCGGCGGGAACGGCGCCGTTCTTCTTGGCGTGACGGTGAGCCCGGCGCTTCTCTTTGGCCGCCTGCTTCTCTGCCCAGGCCTCGTACCGGGCCTCCCGCTTCTCCTGAGCACGTTTGCGGTTGCGGTCCTTGCGCAGCTTGCGCTTGCGGCCGCGGATGTTGACGGCCTCGCCGACGGTGTCGAAGTTCGAGATGTCCGTCTCCTGGACCCGGCGGGAGCTGAGGTAGATCCACAGCACCACGACGACGGCGATGACCGTGTCGATGACGACGCCGACCGTTCCCAAGTGAGCGATGCCGGCGGCCAACCCGCCGACGATCGCGGCGGCCGGAATCGTCAACAGCCAACCGGAGGCGATCCGTCCGGCCGTCGACCACTGGACATCGGCGCCCTTACGACCCAGTCCCGAACCGAGCACCGAGCCGGAGGCGACCTGCGTCGTCGACAGAGCGAAGCCGAGGTGCGAGGAGGCGAGGATGGCCGCGGCCGTCGACGTCTCGGCCGACAGGCCCTGCGCGGCCTTGACCGTCGTCAGCTTGGTGCCGAGGGTGTCGATGATGCGCCAACCGCCGACATAGGTGCCCAACGCGATCGCCAGAGCACACGCCGTGATCACCCAGATGTGCGGGCCGGTGCCGTGCTCCTGCAGGTTCGCGGAGACGAGGACGAGAGTGATGACGCCCATCGTCTTCTGCGCGTCGTTCGTGCCGTGGGCGAGCGCCACCAGTGAGGACGAGAAGATCTGCCCGTACTTGAACGGTGCACGGCGAGCGGTCTTGCCTTCCTCGTTGCGGCGGGTGATCGCGTAGGCGATCTTCGTGCACAGGTAGGCGCTGAAGCCGGCGATGAGCGGGGCGGCCAGAGCCGGGATGACGACCTTGGACAGGAACACGCCGTAGTCGACGGAGTTGAGTCCGGCACCGACGATGGCCGCACCGATGAGGCCGCCGAATAGTGCATGGGACGAGGAGGACGGAAGGCCGAAGCGCCATGTCGCCATGTTCCAGATGATGGCTCCGATGAGACCGGCAAGGATGAACGAGGGGCTGATCTGGACTCCCCCGCCGCCTTCTTTGATGATGCCGCCGGAGATGGTCTTGGCCACCTCGGTGGAGAGAAAAGCGCCCACGAGGTTGAGGATCGCAGCGAGCGTGACCGCGGTCTTGGGTTTGATGGCCCCGGTCGCGATCGGGGTGGCCATGGCATTGGCCGTATCGTGAAAGCCATTGGTGAAGTCGAAGAACAGTGCCAGTGCGATGACGAGCACGACGACGAAGATGATTTCCACTAATCGACCTTGGGTGTAGACACTATTCGGACCGTGGATGATGCAGCTGACGGCCAGCAATCACTATCCCGCAGAAGTCTACCCACAGATTCAACTGCTCTTCACCTGCAATTCGACCCTACTCCACCTCATTCACCTTTTGTTCACTTCTGACGTGCGTAAACGGACCCCGCCCGGCTGAGAGTGCAATAGCACTCACATTCCGAACGGGGCCCGAACACCGCAATTCCCTCGCCGAGGCGACGCCTCGATTACGCGTGACGAATCTGCTCCGTGACGTACCGATCCGCGACATCGAGCGCCCGATCCAGGGCGGCGAGACCGAACCTGACGTCCTCATCCGGGGTGTTCAGCGGCGGCACGACATGGATCCGATTGAAGTTCGCGAACGGCAGCACACCTTCGGCCTTGAGCGCTGCGATGACCTCGTTCATCTCCGGCGAGCTGCCGCCGTACGCTGCCAGCGGCTCCTTCGTCGTCCCGTCCTTTACGAGCTCGACCGCCCAGAAGCAGCCCATCCCCCGCACATCCCCGACCGAGGGGTGACGCCCAGCGATCTCCCGCAGACCCGGGCCGATGATGTCCTCGCCGAGGCGGTCGGTGTTGGCGATCATCCCCTCGTCCTCCATGGCGGTGATCGTCGCAACCGCTGCCGCACAGGCGAGCGGATGTCCCGAATAGGTCAGTCCGCCCGGGTAGGCCCGGTCGCGGAACGTCTCGAAGATCGCGTCCGAGATGGCAACCCCACCGAGCGGAACGTACCCGGAGTTCACACCTTTGGCGAAGGTGATGAGGTCCGGGGTGACGTCCCAGTGCTCGAGGGCGAACCAGCGACCGGTGCGACCGAAGCCGGCCATCACCTCGTCGGCGATGAAGACGATCCCGTACTTCGCCGTCAGCTCGCGCACGCCGGCGAGGTAGCCGGCCGGCGGGGCGTAGATCCCTGCGGTGCCCGGCACGGTCTCGAGGATGAGTGCGGCGATATTGCCGGGCCCTTCGAGGGTGATCATGTCTTCGAGGTGGGCCAGCGCCCGCTGCGTCTCCTCGGCCTCGGACATCGAGTTGAAGTACGACCGATACGGGTAGGCGGGCATGAAGTGAACGATGCCCTCAGCGGAGTAGTCGTTGGCGAACCGGCGCGGATCACCGGTGACGTTGACGGCCAGCTGCGTGCCGCCGTGGTAGCTGCGGTAGGCCGAGAGCACCTTCGTCCGGCCTGTGTGCAGACGGGCCATCCGGATCGCGTGCTCGTTGGCGTCGGCTCCCCCGTTCGTGAAGAACACGTGGTCGAGGTCGCCCGGGGTGCGTTCGGCGATGAGTCGGGCCGCTTCGGAGCGGGCGTCGTTGACGTGCTGCGGCGCGATGGTGCACAGCTTGCCGGCCTGCTCCTGGATCGCCGCGACCACACCCGGGTGCTGATGGCCGATATTGGTGTTCACCAGCTGCGATGACATGTCGAGCAGCTTCCGACCTTCTCCGTCCCAGACATAGGGACCTTCGGCGTCGATGACCGTCATCGGGTCGAACGGTCCCTGTGCCTGCCAGGAGTGGAAGACGTGCGCCCGGTCGAGTTCGTGGGCACGTCGCCCGGCCTCGATACGGTCGGGGCCGATCCTGTCGGCGCCGGTGCGATCCGCGTCGAGGTGCGATTCGGTGAGCGGGGAATCCGCGGTGGTGGTCATGGCTGCTCCTTCGCCGAGGTGGGTCGTCGTTGCGTGAACGTCCGCCCCGTGATCGGGGCGGACGTCCGAGGGGTCTGTTCAGTCGTTGGTCGGGAACCCGAGGTTGAGTCCGCCGTGACTCGGATCGAGCCAGCGGGAGGTGACGACCTTCCCACGGGTGAAGAAGTGGACGCCTTCGTCACCGTAGGCGTGGGTGTCGCCGAACAGCGAGTTCTTCCACCCGCCGAAGGAGTAGTAGCCCACGGGCACGGGGATCGGCACATTGATGCCGACCATGCCGACCTCGACTTCGTTCTCGTAGCGGCGAGCCGCTCCCCCGTCGTTGGTGAAGATCGCGGTGCCGTTGCCGTACGGGTTGGCGTTGATGAGGTCGAGGCCCTCGTCGTAGCCGGGGACGCGGACGACGCAGAGCACGGGGCCGAAGATCTCATCGCGATAGATCGACATGTCCGGGGTGACGTCGTCGAACAGAGTCGGGTTGAGGAAGAACCCCTCGGCCGGGACGTTCTCCCGACCGTCGAGGACGACCGTTGCTCCCGCCTCGGCGCCGGCATCGATGTAGCCGGCGACCTTATCGCGGTGAGCCGCGGTGACCAGCGGTCCCATGTCCGGCTCGGTCGCCCCGTCGCCCACGCGCAGAGTCGTGGTTCGCTCGGCGATCTTCGCCACGAGCTCATCGGCGATCGAGTCGACGGCGACGACCACGGAGATCGCCATGCAGCGCTCACCGGCTGCTCCGTAGCCGGCGTTGACGGCGGCGTCGGCGGCGAGGTCGAGGTCCGCATCGGGCAGGACGAGCATGTGGTTCTTCGCTCCGCCGAGCGCCTGGACGCGTTTGCCGGTCGCCGTGCCGTTCTCGTAGACGTACTTCGCGATCGGGGTCGATCCGACGAAGGACACCGAGGCGACGTCGGGGCTGCCCAGGATCGTGTCGACGGCTTCCTTGTCGCCGTGGACGACGTTGAACACACCGTCGGGCAGGCCCGCTTCCTTCCACAGCTCGGCGAGCCAGTTCGCGGCCGTCGGGTCCTTCTCCGAGGGTTTGAGCACGACGGTGTTGCCGGTCGCGATGGCGACGGTGAAGAACCACATCGGGACCATGGCCGGGAAGTTGAAGGGCGAGATGATCGCGGAGACGCCGATGGGCTGGCGCAGGGAGTGGACGTCGATGTTCGTCGAGGCGTTCTCCGTGTGAGCGCCGCGCAGATGGCCGGCGATGCCGCAGGCGAATTCGACGACCTCCTGACCGCGGGCGACCTCGCCGAGGGCGTCGGAGACGACCTTGCCGTGTTCGGCGGTGATGATCTCGGCCAGCTCCTGCTTGCGCGCATTGAGCAGCTCGCGGAAGTTGAAGAGGACAGCGGTCCGCTTGGCCAGCGATGTGTCGCGCCAGGCGGGGAAGGCGGCCGAGGCCGCGGCGATCGCTGATTCCACGGTCGCCTTCGAACCCAGTGCCACCTGGCCGCTGACGACTCCGGTGGCGGGGTTCGTGATCTCGCCGAGGCGGGTGTCCGTGTCCGCGGTGACGGTCTGTCCGTTGATCCAATGGGTCAGCGTTGCCATGTGGTGTCCTTCTGCGTCGTCGGTGCGTCGGTTGAGTCCATCCTCGGTCGGCACCGCCGATCCCGACAGTGTCAGAGTGTCAGACTTTTTCCCTCAGGCTTTACACTGTGTAAATGGATACTGCAATGGATTCGGGTGGGCCGTCTCTGAGCATCGCCGGTCTGCTCGAATTCGAGGAGATCAGCGTCGCCGACCCGCAGGTGATCGCCGGCGACGCACGTCTCGATCGGGCGATCCGCTGGGTCCACATCGCCGATTCCGAACACGTCGAACGGTTCCTCGAAGGTGGCGAGCTCGTGCTCACCACGGCCACGGCGTTTCGCCGCCGCCCCGAGGCGATGTCCGAGTTCCTCGACCAGCTCGAGCGGGCGGCAGCGGCGGGCACGATCATCGAACTCGTCGACGAGGACTCGGCCTTCGACGAGGCGGCGGGCACGATCGTGCGGGAGGCCGCCTCGGCGAGGGATCTGCCCGTCGTGGTGCTCCCGCACCGGGTGAAGTTCGTCAAGATCACGGAGTTTGCCCATCGATGTCTCCTCGCACAGCAGATCTCCCAGCTCGAACATGCCCGCGAGATCCACGAGACGTACACCCAGCTGAGCCTGTATCGGGCCGGAGCGCAGACGATCGTCGACCGCACCGCCGAGCTGCTGGGGACTCCGGTGATCCTCGAGGACGTCGCGCACCGGGTGCTCGCCCATGCGGGGCGAGATTCGGCGACACTGGCACAGAAGTGGGCGGGCCTCGTCACCGGGGCGAGCACCGAGCCCGGGGTGGAGGCCGCGGCGGATTGGCGGCAGACGCCGGTCGGGATGCGGGCACGCAGGTGGGGGCGGCTCGTCGTGCCCCGGCCGGCCGAGTCGACGGCGGCCCTCGACCAGATCATCGAACGGGCCGGAGAGGCGCTGACGCTGACCCGCATGGCCGATCGGGACGAACTGGATCTGCTGCTGCAGGCGCAGAGCAGTCTGATCAGGGAGATCTCGGATTACGACGGTCTCGACGACCGTGCGGCCCTCGAGCGCGCTCGGTCGCTGGGGTTCTCTCCGGCGCCCGGTGCGGAGTTCCTTCCCGTCGTCGTCCGCCTCGATCGGGATTCCGACACCGATCCGACGCGCGTTCAGCTGCAGGAGCGCGGACTGACCCAAGAGGTCGTCGCCGCAGCGGCCCGTGTGGGCTCGGCCTGCCTGGTGACGAGCCTGCAGTCGGGAGTCTTCGGGTTCGTCCTCGCTGCGGCCAGCACCAGAGCCGGATCGGGCGGACGCCGTTCGCGCCGAACGGGCGGAACAGAGACGTCTGGTCGATCAGAGACGTCTGGCAGCCCGGAAGCCGAGCAGCTCCTCGCCGGTCTCCTGAACGAGGTCGAGCAATATGCGGCCAGCTGGGTGGTCGGCGTCGGGCGCGGCAGCGCATCACTGTGCGGTGCGGTCGCCGGTCTCGACTCGGCGTCTCAGGTCGCCGAGGTGGCATCGACTCTCGACGTGCGCGAGCGCTCGTTCTACCGCTCCTCCGATGTCCGACTCCGCGGCCTGCTCTCCCTCTTCGCCGATGACTCTCGAATGCGTGCCTTCGCCGAGGGCGAGCTCGGCCCCCTGCTCGGCGATGCCGCCAGCCGTGCCCCGAGCGCGTCAGCAAGTGACAGTGTTGCGAACCGTCGTTCCCATGCCGATGAGGGTCTGCTCGACTTCCTCGAGCTCCACCTCGCCCACGGTGGGAACATCTCGGCGATGGCGCGGGCCGGGTATCTGTCCCGACCCGCGCTCTACGCACGAATGACGAAGCTGCAGAACCGCCTCGGCGTCTCACTCGATGATGCGGAGTCGCGCGCGGCACTGCATGTGGCGCTGCTGTGGTGGCGGATGCACGGCTGAAGGGCGGTGCCGGTGAGCCCGCGGTGGCTCCGGTGGCCCGGTCAGTGAGTCATTCGAAGAGGGAGCGGATCGTATCCGTGACGGGGATTCCTCGGGCGGCCGCCTCGGCGCGATTGGCGTAACGACGATCGCCGGGCTGACGGTCCATACCCGCGTCGCGGAGCATATCGACGAATTCGCGGACTCGGCCCAGGTAGGCGTCGTTGCCGCCGCGCTCGGGGTCGATGACGATGAAGAGCTGACCGGTGCGGAAGGTGTGGGCGCCTTCGGGGGCTTCGGCGTCGATCTCGTAGGTGAAGGCACCGCCGGTCAGCCCAGCCGCCAGCGTTTCGATCATGAACGACAGCAGCGCGCCCTTATGCCCGCCGATGGGCCGGATTCCGCCGCCGTCGAGGATGGCGCTGGGATCCGTGGTGTCCGCGCCGGTCGAGTCGACCCCGGTCCCGGCCGGAACGTCCCGGCCCTCGGCCCGCAGCAGCTGCAGGTCCCCGTGGGACATCGACGATGTGGAGAAGTCGAAGACGATCGGGTCCGCACCAGCCACAGGAGTGGCGAAACCGAACGGGTTGGTGCTGAAGACCGGGCGCGTGGCCCCTTGGGGGACCACGGCGAGCTTGCCGCTGGCGATCATGCCCATCGCCACCCGACCCTCGCGGGCAAAAGCCTCGAGTTCGGGCCACAGGGCACTGAAGTGATGGGTATTGCGCAGGGCGATGACAGCGACGCCGGACTCGGCAAGCGCCTCGTCGATCGTCGGGCGCGCCTCGGCGAGTGCGGGTTGGGCGAAGCCGTTGCGTCCGTCGATGCGGATGTATGAGGGGCCGACAACGTCGATGTTCGGCTCCGCAGCCCCGTCCGCCCAGCCGCGGGTCAGCGAATCGAGGTAGCCGGCAACCCGGAAGACTCCGTGGCTGAGAGTGCCGTCGCGTTCACAAGTGGCGCAGTTGGTCGCCAGCACTTCGGCCACCGAAGGCGAAGCGCCGGCGGCCACGAGCTTCGCTTCGATGGCCGAGACAAGGTCGTCGAAAGAGATTCGGTCGGGTTCATTCGTCATTGTGTGCTCCTCATGTGCGGCCGATCGTGTCGGCGTCGACCACTGCCCTTACCCCACAGACTATCGGTCGATCGGTCATCGGCCCTGCGGATCCTTGTCCGTTCCTCGGTTCTCGTCTGCGGGTCCTCAGTTCTCGTCTGCGGGTTCCACAGCGCTCGTGCCGCCGCTCCAGATGTCACCGACGGTAAAGCCGATCGGGAACGGATCGTCGGGCTCGAGGACGAGCTGCTGGAATCCGGTGATCCATCCGCGCCCGGTGATCGAGGGGATCACGGCCGGCAGTCCGCCGATCTCGGTCTCTTCCTTCACCACGGCGGTGAAGGTCGTTTTCAGCATCGATTCGTGGACGAATCGCTGACCGACGGCCAGTTCGCCGCGGGCGTGCTTGGCTGCGACTCGGCCGCTCGTGCCGGTGCCGCAGGGCGAACGGTCGAACGTCCCCGTCCACGTGCTCGGATCGTCGAGGTCGACGATGCCGTTGGGCAGGACGACCGCATTGCGTCCGTCGGTGCCCGCTGTGCGGGCGGGCCCGTGGATCAGCGGCAGACCGATCGCGTCGATCTCCGGGATGAGGGGATGCCTCACCTCGAAGGTCTCGTTCGCCGCCTGCCGCATCACGCTGGCCGCTCTGATGATCTCCTCGGCATTGCCCGGATCAAGGTCCACGCCGAGGCTGTCCGCCGCAGTCTGCACGTAGAACTGACCCCCGAATACGATGTCGACGGGGATCGTCCCATACCCCGGCACCTCGAGTGGCAGGTCGAGTCCGTGGACGAATGCCGGGACATTGTCGAAGGTCACCGATTGCGCTCGGCCGGCCTCCACCTCGGCGCGGACCGTGACGACACCCGCGGCGGTGTCGACCCGCAGCTCGGTGACCGGTTCGCTGACGTCGACGGACCCCGTCTCGATCAGCGCCGTGACTGTGCAGATGAGGTTCGACCCCGACATCGGCTTGAACCCACCCTGTTCCATGACGATCATTCCGAAATCGCAGCTCGGATCTGTCGCAGGCACGACGATCGACGAGCACAGGCCCGGATAGCCGCGGGGTTCGTGGAGGATGAGCTGCCGGAAGTCGTCGAGGTGCTCTTCGCAGCAGCGGAGCTTCTCGGCCATCGTCGCCCCTGTGACCCGCAGTCCAGAACCGATGAGCACGCGGCCGGGTTCGCCGGCCGCGTGGACATCGACGGCCTGGATGAGCTGTCTGTTCCTCACGGTCCTTCCTCTCTGTTCGAGCCTCAGTCGTCGGCTTCGATGACGTGCTGTGCGGTCATGGACCTCTCCTCTTCTCGTATGGGCTATGCGTGTCGGCGGGAATGTATGATGCCGGCGAGGGTCGATCAGAATCGGTTCGGGGACACCCGGGCGAGCAGGTCGTCGGGCAACGTCGAGCCTCCGTCGGTCATCAGCCCGGCAAGCAGTCGGGCGGATCCCGGTGCCAGTGTCAGGCCGAGCATCGCATGGCCGGAGTTGATGTAGACGTTCGCCACGGAGTCCAGGCGTCCGATGACGGGAAGGCCATCGGGGGTCATGGGACGCGACCCGGCCCATGGAGCCAGTTCTCCCCGACCGTCGCCCCACTCGCGGAAAGCTTCCTGCGCCGCTCGGCGGATCGCGCCGACGCGCACCTCATTGACGTCGTCGTCCGTGCTTCCGAACTCCATCGTGCCGGCCAATCTCAGCATGCCGTTCAGCGGAGTGACGGCGACGCGGGCATCTTCGAGGGTCAGCGATGTGCGCAGTCGGATCGGGGCCGGTGAGTAGTCGATGCTGTAGCCCTTGCCCGATCGGATCGGAATGTTCTGGCCGAGCTGCGCGGCCAAGGCGCCAGACGGGACTCCGGCGGAGATGACATGGGCATCGGCCGTGATGACTTCCGCATCGGAGGTGACGACAGCAGTGACGGACTCGCCGGTGCGGATGAAGCGCTGCACTCGCGTGTGCTCCCGCACGTCGACGCCGAGAGCGGAGAGTTTCGCCACGAGGCCCGCAGTCAGGGAATCGGGTTCGATCTGTCGGTCGGCGGGGAAGAAGAGACCGTGGCGGATCCGGTCGCTCAGTGCCGGTTCTGCTTCGCGGACTTCGTCATCGTGCAGCCGCTGCGGTCGGTGGCCGGCAGCCTCGAATGCGGGCAGGCTTGGGCAGTGCTCGTCGAAGCGCTCCCGGGTCTCGAAGGCCAGCAGCACACCGCGGTCATGCATCTCGAAGTCGATGCCCTGAGTCTGGTATTCGTCGAAGAGGTCGTTCGCGTCCTCGCCGAGGCGCAGGTGCAGTTCCAGCCCGGCGTCGAAGTCACGTGCGTTGCAGTGTGCGGCCATCCGCAGCAGGAACGTGAGGTAGCCGGGCGCCAGCGACGGTCGGATCGACAGCGGACTGTCGGGGTTGAGCATCCATCGGATCCCCTGCAGCAGCACCCCGGGGGCAGGCACCGGGGTGCTCTCGGCGATGGCGACCTTCGCGGCGTTGCCGTGGGAGGCACCGGCACCGCAGCGACCTGCTTCGATGACGGTGACGTTGTGCCCACTCAGTGCCAGTTCGTAGGCCGTGGTCAGACCGACCACGCCGCCTCCGATGATGACTGTCTTCATCCGGTTGCCCTCCATTGGTTCCCCGAATCTGCGGTGACGTCACCTGGCCCGAGCCGACGTCACCGAAGCGGCCTTGTGGATGACCATCTGTTGGAAGAGACGCTATGCAGTGCTGTCGGGTTCGTCAATGACTGAATTCGTCAGGCGCTCTTCGAACGCCTGACGAATCGACGAAGAGAGAAGGCGCCCTTCCCGACCGAGCTGAGAACGGACTCAGTCTTCGTAGCGGATTTCGACGCGGCGGTTCTTCGCTCGGCCTTCGGGGTCGTCCTTGCCGCCCGTCTCATTCGACGCAACGGGATTGGACTCGCCGAATCCCTTCGCAGTTACGTCGAGGTCCGGGTTCTGAGAGGTGAGCACCTCGGTGACGGCCTTGGCACGGTCTTCGGAGAGCTTCTTGTTGTAGTCGTCGCCTTTGGAATCCGTATGCCCGCCGACGGTGATCTCGGACTCGGTCGGCAGGTCCGTGACGAGGTCTTTGATCTTCTTCGTCGCGGCGTCGCTCAGGTCGGACGAGTCGAAGTCGAAGAGGATGTCGGTGTCGAGTGTGACCACGGTGTCGCCGCCGCTGGCCTTCGTCGTTTCGACGTCTTCGATTCCCTTCTCCAGGTCATGGATCCCCGGTTCGAGTTCGACGATGCTCTCGTCGATCTGCGACTGGTCGGGATCGGTGAAGTCATCCGGCGTCGGGGCAACTCGGTGGGCGATCTCCTGCGGAGTCACGGAGTCTGCGAACGCGAATGCGGGTGGGCCGGCGATGACTATGCCGGCAGCAAGGATCACCGCTGCAGGACCGGAGACTGCGGACCTCACGAGATCGTCACTCCGGTGACGAGGTTCATTCCGTCGACGACGGAGACCTCGACCTCGTTCACATCCGGCGGCGGGGCCGCGAAGACAGCGAATGCGTAGTGGGACTGGCCGGGTTTGAACGTCGTCTGCTGGATGTTCGTCTGCGCCCGCTGCGGGAACTTGTCCAACACGTTGTGTTTGCGCAGGTTCTGCGAGTCGACGAGAAAGGGAGTCCAACTGCCGCCGAGGTAGCCGTAGAGATCGTCGCCGTCATCATCCTCGTCTGCCTTGTCCGAGTTCACGGTGAACGCGAACTGCGCCACGACAGTTTCGCCCTGACGCTTCAGCGGGAACAGCTCGACAGTCATCGTGGCCGTGTCATCGCCCTCGACAGTAGCGGGGATCTCCTGGGAGGCGACGGGATCGGGAAGATCATTCGGATCGAGGCCGGCCGCCTCGGCGGATCCGGTGCCTTCCGTCGATCCTGCGGCCTCGCCGGACTCCTGGTCGGCTTCTTGGGTCTCAGTGCTCTCGGGGTTCGGGTCCTCTGCATCGTCTCCGGATGTGCAGGCGGTCAGGGTCAGCGCCAGAGCGGCGGCGGCAGCGGACAGAGCTGCCCTGCGGATCAGGGGCATCGCGATGGGAGTTCTCCTCAGTAGTCGCCGGAGCAGCATCTCTGCTGGTGAGCTCCGGTGGCGCGGGGCGGACGGGGAACACCGTACCCCGAACAGGTGAACTTCCACTACATCGAACGTAAGTCGAGACGAACACAGTTCTCAGCACACGCGGGTTCAAAAATCATGCGCCCTGATCCAGATCATCACACATGCATTTTGAAGACGCTCGTGAGCGGCATTGCGGGCAAAGCATGGGCACACGCGATCCTGTCGGAACGCAAGAACCCCTGCACCCGAAGTCTCATCGGATCGCAGGGGTTCTGCCTAACGCGGAGCCGGTGGGATTTGAACCCACGGTCCCCCTATTGGAGGACTTCACCTTAGCAGGGTGACGCTTTCGGCCGCTCAGCCACGACTCCATCTGCAATGCGGCGATCCGGTCCGGCGAAATGCCCGGCGACAGACCCTCCAGCACTACGGGATACAGCCTAAGGGAAAGGAGCCATCCAGGGCAAAGCGCAGCCGCAGAGAGTGGGCTTCGTCATAGTCGGGTCGACCGGTGAGCGGCGCTGATTCGGGCCGGACGTCCCCTTTGCACCGCTCCCCCACACCGGAATTCCAGCATTCATCAATGTCCAGGCGTAAAATCGGCGTGATGTGCTTTGCGGTCTGGTCTCGGATCCTCGCAGCAACACCGGTCGGAAAACCGTTGGCCGAGGTGTGCCCTGCGCCGGAAACGAGAACGGCGAGCGGGCCGTACTGCACGAGAAGACAGTTTTTGAGGAGTAGACAACTTGCCAGAGTTTCCCCCTGACAAGAGCGGACCGCATGGGAGCGACCCCGATTCCCAGACGACAGGCCGTCGGCTCCGCGCCTCCTCTCGCCCCCGATTCCGCGGCGACACCGCCGCCAGTGACAACGACTCGACACCGCAGTCGAACTCGCCGCAGCAGAATTCTCGGTCGTCGCAGCCTCAGCGCTCGGGCGCCCAGCGCTCGAACTCGCAGGGCACGGACTCACAGCAGCCGACCTCGGCAGTGAACCCTCGCCGGTCCCACACGAGCTCCGATCAGCGCTCGGACCGGAACTCCGATCGGTCAGCCGATCCACGATCCGACTATTCGTTCCGCACAAGCTCCCGCTCGTCCGGCGATCCGTCGGACAACCGACTCGGCGGCAGCACCCGTGACGCAGGATCATCGTCCCGCTCGCCGCATGCACCGCCTCCGCGCCCGGTCGCCCCGCGCACTCGCCGCGAAGCCCGCATGCTGCGTGCAGCCGCGGCCAGCGGAGCCTCTGCGGCCGGGGTGGCCGCGGCAGCAAGCTCGGACACCCAGGACGATCCGACCACCAGATCACGGCGCGGCTCTGCCCACGATGCCCCGCGCACTTTCGCACAGGACGAATCGGCCGCCTCGGCGGGGGATCCCCGGGAATTCGACCGCACGGACAGCGACACTGACTCCGCTCCGAGGACGCGCCGCGACGCCCGCGAGCGCCACGCAGCCGAATCCCGCGGCCGGGGCCGGAAGACGCCATCCGGCGGCAGAGCAGCGCGCAATGCGCCGGCCACGGTCGGTGCGGGCGGCACGACGGCCGTTGCCGGCGCATCATCGGCGGCACGAGGAGCCGACGCCGACGACGCCGCCCGCGAGGAGAAGCCGACCGGCCACGGACCGGGACGGGCTCGCCGCCATTCTTCCCGCCTCGGCGAGACCTTCCCCAGCCTCGTCGGCTGGACGTCACTGAGCACCCTTCTGCCCGGAGTCGGACTGCTGCGCACACGCTTCCGGCCCGCCGGACTCATCGTGTTCGGACTCTTCGTCCTCACTCTGCTCGTCGGGCTGGTCTACCTGCTGGTCAAGGGACCCGTGCGCGCGATCGCCACGATCATCGCCAGCCCCTCGCTGCTGAACTTCCTTGCCATCGCCGCCGCGGTCGTGGCCGTGATCTGGATCCTCGTGATGGTCGTGTCCCACCTGGGGCTGCGACGCGGGCACCGATACCGGCCCTGGCAGAACAAGTTGGCCGGCGTCCTCGTTGTCTCCCTGGCGCTCATCATCGGCATTCCGCTGGGCGTCGGCTCCGTCTTCGCCCGCGTGCAGTCCGACACCGTCGCCAGCCTCTTCGGCGACAGCACGGGCAAATCCCACAGCGCCGAAGAACTCTGGGCCGACAAGCCCTATATCAACGTCTTCCTCATGGGCCGCGACAACGGCGACGATCGTGAGGGCACCCGACCGGACACGATGCTCGTGGCCTCCATCGACACGAAGACCGGCAACGCCGCGCTCATCTCCGTGCCCCGTAACCTCGCGTTCCCGGTCTTCCCCGAAGGCAGCGAACTCGAAAAGGCGTGGCCCGACGGATTCCGCCCCTCCGGTGACTCGTCCGAGGACCTCATCAACGCCGTATGGCAGTGGGGCGAACAGAACCCCGACAAGATCGGAAACCCGCACGGACTCGAACCGGGCATGTGGGCGACGATGCAGGCCGTCGAAGGCTCGTTGGGTCTCAAGCTCGACTATTGGTCCTCGGTCGACATGGCCGGATTCGAAGACGTCGTCGACGCCATCGGCGGAGTCAAGATCGACGTCGAACGCCCGATCCCGATGGGCGGCGGAAAATCGATGTCGGGTGTGAAGAACGAGATCTACGGCTGGGTCGATCCGGGCCCGCAGACGCTCAAGGGCAAGGACGCACTCTGGTACGTCCGCTCCCGTGAAGGCAGCGACAACTACGACCGCATGTGCCGTCAGCAGCGGATGCTCAAGACCACTCTCGAGCAGATCGATCCGCAGGAGATCGCCTCGGCTTATCCGAAGCTCGCGAACTCCGCGACACGGAACATCGCCACGTCGATCCCACAGAACGAGATCCCGGCCTTCATCGAACTCGCCATGATGATGCAGAAGGGCGACGTCACCACGGTCCAGATCAACAATGACGTCACCCCGACCTACGACCCCGATTACGATGTGCTCCACAAGTGGATCCTCGGCGAAGTCAAGGGTGCGTCCGACGGCGAGGAGACACCGAAGCCGACGAACGACGGCAGCAAGTCCCAGGAATCCGAGGACAGCGCGGATTCGACCGAGGGCGGTTCGGAAGAGGCCGCCACCGAGGAACCGGCCGATTCTGCGGATGGATCCACGGATGAGGCCGGCGCCGAGGCGGACGCCACCGAAACGACGACGCCGGGTGAGCCCAACGCCGAAGGCAAGTGCTACCCGAAGGGCTACAAGCCCGGTGACGACTTCCCCGGCTACCCCGGGCCCAACGGCGGAACCGGCGAGCAGGGGTGAGTCAGGACCGACAGACTCCCGTCCCCGCGGTCGCGATCATCGGTGTCGGACCGCGGGGTCTCACGGTTCTTGAGCGGCTCGTGGCGCTGGCGGCGAAGCGCTTCGCCGGCACCACCGAGACCGCGCTGAGCATCCACCTCATCGACCCGTATCCGCCCGGACCGGGAATCGTGTGGCGCACCGACCAGCCCGAGTCTCTGCTGATGAACACCACCATCGCCGAACAGACCGTCTTCCCCGACTCCAGCTGCACTTTCCTCGGCCCGGACGAAGCACCGGCCGGGCCGTCCATGGCCGAGTGGTACCTGGACAACGGCGGCACCGAACCGCTGCACTCGACCTTCCCCAGCCGCAGCCTCTACGGACGCTACCTCCGTGACGCCTACCGGCGCATCCGCGAGGGCGCACCGGACTTCATCGAGATCGTCGAACACCCGACGAAGGCCGAATCCGTCATCGACCTGCCCGCGATGGACCTCCCCCAATCGGTGGCAGAGAGTTCACGGGCCACTGTCCCCGAGCAGCTCGTGCGCTGCCAGAACGGCACGACGATCGTCGCCAGCGCCGTCGTGCTGGCCGTCGGTCATATTCCCAGCGCCCAGCCGGAGGAGCGCGCCCGGCTCGCCGCGTTCGCCGAGCTGGGCGGCGGTCTCTACCTGCCGCAGGGGCTGCCTGCGGAAACCCCTGTCACCGAGGTGGCCCCCGGTGAGCGGGTCATCGTCCGTGGCATGGGGCTCAACTACTTCGACCTGCAGACTCTGTTCACTCTGGAGCGCGGCGGTCGCTATGAGCCGCAGCCCGGCGGACTGCTGCGCTATGTGCCCAGCGGCGACGAACCGCGCCTGGCGCTGGGATCACGACGCGGAATCCCGTACCGCAGCAAACCGATCTGTCGCGAACATCCTCGCCGGGATTGGCCGCTGCGGTACTTCACGACAAACAACATCGCGCTCCTCGCGGGCCTCGAGAACCTCGACGGGGAGCGCAAGGCCGGCGCCCGGTTCAATGATCAGCTGTGGCCACTCATCCTCGCCGACCTGCGCCTGGCGTACTATCACACGCTCTCCCAGGTCCGTCCCGAAGCGTTCACCGATGATCCCGGCCAGCTGCGCGAGGCCATCGGCGAGGCGGTCTCGCGCCACCTGACCCGCCGCACCTGGCAGGAGACCCATCCGCAGCAGGCGGGCGATTCCGGCGCCTCCGAGGCTGGGGCCGCCGCGACCGCTCGTGCCGGGGACGGAGCCGCGACCGCTCGTGCCGGGGACGGAGCCGGCGCGGCAGGAACAGCCTACGCCGCGAGCACGAGCAGCGTTTCACGATCAGCCAGCGCCGCGATCACCGAGGAGGCCTCCCGCCAGGGCCGTGTCACCCGCGAGGCCTTCGCCTGGTCGGAGATCGAAGAGGCACTCGTGCCCGATCCCGCCGACCGCATGTCCCTGCACACCCTGCTCAACCCGCTCGAAGGAGAGCTCTTCACCAGCCGTGAACCCGGTGAGCCCGGGTCCCTGCACGAGTGGATGCTCGACTTCCTGCGCACCGACCTGCGCAGCTCCCTGGCCGGTCCCACCGGCAGTCCGGAGAAGGCGCTGTTCACCGTGCTGTGGCAGTCCCGACTGCTGCTCAAGGACCTCATCGTCGCCGGTCACATCGACCGCGTGAGCATCGACATGGAGATCCTCGGCTGGTTCGAGGGCTTCGTCTCCGGCATCTGCGATGGTCCTCCCCCGCAGCGGATCGCCGAACTCATCGCCCTCGCCGAGGCGGGAATCGTGTCCTTCATCGGCCCCGATATGCGCATCGAAGAGAACGCGGACGCGCTCCGCGAGGTTGAGGAGGCGCCCGAATCCGAAACGCTGGGACCGCGACCGGAGATCTTCACGGTCACCTCGGCGCAGGCCGCCGGAGCGATCACGGGCAGCGTCGTCATCGATGCCGCCTCACCGACGAACTCGGTCTCGCGTGCCGCCGATGTCCTGCTGTACGGAATGCTTGAGCGCGGCCAGCTCACTCCGGCCCGCCTGACCTTGGACGACGGTCGGGAGAAGTTCCTCAACGGGCTCGCGCTCACACCTCGGCCCTATCGCACGATCGACGTCGAAGGCAACGTCCATCCGCGCCGATTCGCGCTGTCGATCCAGCTGTCGTCGAAGCAGTGGGGGCTGGCGATCGCAGCGAATCCGGGCACGAATGCGGCGACCCTCAATGATTCGCACGCCGCTGCCGAAGCGATCCTCGACCTCCTCTGAAGCTCGGCACGTCTTTGCTGCGCTCCAGAGACCGACCACCGAACGCGAACAGCCCAGTCTGAGTTGAATAGCCCTGTTTCGAACATGGGCTATTCAACTCAGACTGGGCTATTCCCAGAGGCGACGTGGTGCGTGGCGCCGGGCCGGAAACGTGGCGCCGCGCCCACCAAGCGCGACTACGCCATTTCGAGGGCGGCTTCGGGCTTCGTGGTCCGTGCCCGGACGATGGCCAGCAGCGACATCACGATGCCGATGACCGCCCAGGCCAGCAGTCCGCCGTACGCGGCAGCCTGCCCGCTGGTGCCCGCGGCGATCGCAGCGAAGCCGTTCATCGACGGAGTCAGGGGCAGGATCGGCGCCACGAAGTCGAAGAACTGCGGCACCGCCCCGATCGTCCGGCCTGCCACGGCCAGCACCACGGCGATGACCGACAGGAACCTGCCCACTCCCCCGAACCACGCCACAAGAGCGAAGTTCAAGATCATGAACACGATCGCCGAGACGAACGTGAGCACGGCGATGTCGAAGCCTTGGATCGCGTCGATGTCCATCACGGTGACCGCGAGAATCGAGAGCACGAGCGCCTGCAGCACGCCGACGACGAGGCCGGGCAGCAGTCCGAGCGCCCACACGGCCAGCGAGGACTTCGTTGAGAGCAGTGCCCATGCCGGGATCGGTTTGAGCACCGTGTAGGTCACCAGTCCGCCGATCCACAGGGCGAGCATGATGAGCAGCGCGATCGTCGATCCCGTTAGCACATCAGTCACACTGTCCGTGTCGGGGGATTCGATATTCGCCGAGGCGACCTCGGCCAAGCGGTCACGTTCCGGTGCCGTGTAGGACGGCACTTCGTCGGCACCGTCCTTGACGCCGTCGGCGAATTTGCTCACGCCCTTCGCGTACTTGCCCGTGCCCTCATCGAGTTCGTCGAGGCCGGCGGCCAGCTCTGAGGTGCCGGTCGCGGCTTCGGAGACGCCGTCGGTGTATTTGCCGACGCCGGTGCTGTATTCGCTCAGCCCATCGCTGAGCTGACCGGCACCGTCGGAGAGCTCCGAGGAGCCGTCAGCGACCTTGCCGATGCCCTTGGACAGGGCCGGCATTCCGTCGGCGAGCTGCTGGTTGCCGTCGGCGACTCCGGCGGCTCCGTCGCGCAGCCCCTTCGAGGCCTCGAGCAGCTTTGGAGCGTTCTCCGAGATGTCCTCCATGCCCTTCATCAGGTCACCGAGGCCGTCCTCGAGTCCCTTGACGAACTTGGTGACCCCGTCGGAGAGTTCCGAAGCGCCCTTGGCGAGTTCATCGGACCCGCCGAGGAGGGACGAGCCGTTCTGCTCCCGTTCGAGCCCGTCGACGGCCTGGTTCAGACCACCCGAGGTTCCGCCCAGCAGCCCCTGCGCGTAGGCCTGTTCGATGCCCTGGCAGACCTGGTCGGGAGTGCCGGTCGGGCACATCTGAGCCCGTGCCTGCTCGGCCTCGCCTTCGGTCATGATGCCGGCGGCGACGAGCCCGTCGAGGTCCGGCTTCGTCCCGGCCAGCTGATCGGCTTTGTCGGCACCGTCTTTCAGCCCGTCACGGTACTCGTGCAGTCCGTCGGAGAGGCCGGAGGCTCCCGTGGACACACCCTCGGCGCCTTTTTCGAGCTCCTTGCCGCCCTTTGTGATGTCGCCGAGGCCGCCCTCACCCGAGTCACCGGTTCCGGCGAAGCCCTTGATGATCTCGTCGATGGACTTCGTGTACTCGTCGACACCGTCGGAGAGCTCACCGGAGCCGTCGGCCAGCTTCTGCGTGCTCTCGGGCAGCTTCGAGGTCTTCTTGTCGAGTTCGTTCAGGCCCCCGGACATCTCGGAGGCGCCCTTGGACAGTTCGCCGGCGCCCTTCGACAGCTCCGTGGCTCCGGACTTGAGCTCGCCGCCATTGTCACTGAGCTGCTGCATGCCCGTAGACAGCTCGCCGGCGCCTTCAGCCGACTGCCCGGTGCCTTCCTTGAGGCCTTCGGCACCCTTGTCGAGTTCCCCGGCGGCGTCGCCGAGGTCCTTCATCTGCTCGCCCATCTTGTTGAAGCCGAGGTAGATGTTGTCGAGGTAGTTCTCGGTCATCTGCGTGTTGAAGGTCGTCCGCGCCACCTCGGCGACGGATCGGGAGATCTGCGTGTCCAGCGCGGGCGCAGTCCCGGACACGTCGACGTCGAGCTGCGTCTGCGTCGCCGACTTCGCATCATCGACCGAGGTCACGGCGCGGGAGAAGCCTTCGGGGATCGTCAGCTTCGCAGCGTAGGTGCCGTCGGACAGCCCGTTCTGCGCATCCTCTTCGTCGGTGATGACCCAGTGGATGTTGTTCTCGTCCTCACCCACCAGACCGCTGGTCAGCTGTCGCCCGATCGGCACGGTCTTGCCGTCGACCTTCGCCCCGTCGTCGTTGTTGACGATGGCCGCCTCGATGGTCTCGAGACGATCGCCGCTCTTCCACGTGGCGAGGATGAAACCGGCCGCCACGATGATCGGGATGAGGACCAGGCCGAGGAGTGAGAGCCAGTTCACCGGCTTCTTCGAGTTCGCACGTTCGAGTCTCACGACTGCACACCTTCCATGTTGGTGCTGTCGACGGCGTGGGTGTGGTCGCCGTCGGATTCGCTATCGGTTCCGCCCCGCTCATCGGGTCGAGCCTCGTCGAGGTCGAGGTGGAAGTAGTTCGTTTCGGGATCGAAGATCCCGGTCACATCCCCGTCGGGCAGGCCGAGGATCACGGTGGTGCCGTCGGCGACGAGCTGCGGCAGCAGATCGCGCAGGTCCCGTGCCGGTCCGTCCGATTCCCGTGCTCCGGCAGCGAGCTTCTCCGCCCCGTCGATGACGAGCAGATCCGGCGCCGAGGCGGCCATCCGAGAGATATCGCGCGGACTGATCATCCGGTCGGCTTCACCCCGGTTGAGGTCGAGGTAGGGAACCTGGCGGCGGACCCGTCCGGCGTGTTCGGGCAGGACGTTCTGGCCGATCTTCATCTCCCCGGCCGTGAGTCCGACGCGACCGGACACGGCGAGCAGGAGAGCCCGGCGGGCGGCGCCGCTGACGACGAGGATCTGACCGGGCAGCAGGGAGATGTCGACGCGGGCGAAGCCGCGGTCTCCGGAGTACACGCCGATTCCGCGTCCGTAGACCGAAAAGTCCGAGTTCGGTTCCGGCCAGTCGCGCAGGGCCACCTCGTGGGCGAGGCCCTCACCTTCGACGTCGAGGCGCGGCAGGATCCGATCGAGCCACTTCGGCAGCCACCAGGCCTTGTCGCCGAGCAGCTGCATGATCGCCGGCACCAGCGACATGCGCACGACGAAGGCGTCGACGAAGATGCCCGAGGCCAGGGCGAGCGCGATCGACTTGATGATCGGTTCGCCGGCGGGCACGAAGGCCGCGAAGACGGAGAACATGATGATCGCCGCGGCGGAGACGACGCGGGCAGACGAGGCGAAGCCGGCTCTGATGGCGTCCTTGGCCGAGGCGCCGTGGACGTAGGCTTCGCGCATGCCGGAGACGAGGAACACCTCGTAGTCCATGGCCAGGCCGAAGAGGATGCCCATGACGATGATCGGCAGGAAGCTGATGACCGGTCCCGTCCCGTCGATGCCCAAGGGGCCTGCGAAGAGTCCGTCGTGGAAGACGAGGACGACCGTGCCGAAGGAGGCGAAGACGGAGAGGAGGAACCCGCCGGTGGCCTTGATCGGCACCGCCACGGAGCGGAAGACCATCATGAGCAGGATGATGGACAGGCCGACGACGAAGACGCCGAAGGGCACCAGAGCCTTGCCGAGCTGGTCGGAGACGTCGATCTGGATCGCGGTGGCACCGGTGACGGCGGTGTCGAAGTCGAAGTCGTCCTCGATCTCCGTGCTCAGGTCCCGCAGCCGATCGACCGTGTCCAGCGTCGCCGGATCATCGGAGGCGGTGGTCGGAATGATCTGGAAGAGCCCGACGGTCGCATCCCTGTTCGGGGTGGCCATGATGACCTGCTCGACACCGTCGACCTTCTCGATGCGCTTCTCGATCTCCTCGACGTCTCCGAGCGGATCGTCGCTGGTCACGATCTGGCTGGTCATGACCAGGGGCCCGTTGTAGCCGGGTCCGAAGTGTTCGTCGATGAGGTCGTAGGTCGCCCGCGCCGGGGTGCCCTGCTCCTGGTCGCCTGCGGTGGGCAGGGACAGCTGGAGTTGGGTGGCGGGGATCGCGAAGAGCGCGAGGCCGCCGACGATGACGACGATCGTCAGCAGCGGGATCTTCGTGACGACCTTGAGCCACCCGGCGAAGAACTTGTTCATGATCGTCGGCGGGTACGGATCGCCGCCCTCGGCGCGCGCCTCGTCGGCGATCCTCTCCCGCAGTGCTGGATCGGCCGCTTCGGCGGGGCTTCCCGTGGAACCGTCGCCTGCCTCGGTGCCGGTCGATGATCCCTGCGCCGAGGCGGTCGTGCCCGTCGTCGTCCGCTGAGCGGCCGCGGCGTAGGCCTTCCGGTAGCGCTTCGTCGGCTTCGGGGTGATCTTGGATTTGGCGAGTCCCAGCAGGGCGGGGATCATCGTCAGGGAGATCATCACGGCCACGGCGACGGAGCCGGAGGCCCCGATGCCCATGATCGTGAGGAAGGGGATTCCGGCCAGGGACAGGCCGAGGAGTGCGATCATCACGGTCATGCCCGCGAAGACGACGGCGGACCCGGCGGTCGCGACGGCTCGTCCGGTCGCCTCGACGGGGTCGTGGCCCTCGGCGAGGAGGTCGCGGGCGCGGGAGACGATGAAGAGTGCGTAGTCGATGCCCACGGCCAGACCGAGCATGAGCGCGAGCATGATCGACGAGGAGTTGATCGTCGCGAACGCGGTGGCCCCGACGATGAGGAGCACGGAGATGCCGACTCCGATGAGCGCGGTGATCAGCGGCATTCCCGCGGCGCGGAAGGACCCGAGGGTGAGCAGGAGGACGATGAAGGCGATGACGACGCCGATGCCTTCGACCCAGGAGATCTCGACACCGGTGATCTGGAAGAGCTCACCGCCGCCTTCGACCTGCGCGCCGGGCAGGGCATCGCGCAGCGGGTCGAGGGCCTCGATGAGTTGGTCGCCGGCGTCTTCCCCGACGTCCTGCTGAGTGCCGTCGTACTGGACGGAGATCATGGCCGCCGTCTCATCCTGGCTGATGGCGCCCTCGACGAGGTCGGAGTACGGGGAGGTCACCGTGTCGACGTGCGGGAGGTCCTCGATGCGGTCGATCTCGTCTTCGATCGCGTCCTTGTATTCCTCGTCCTCGACCGAATCGCCGTCATCGGCGACGACGATCACCGAGGCGGAGACGCCGGCGGCTTCGGGGAACGTCGACTTCATCGAGTCGAGAGCGGTCTGCGCCTCCGAACCCGGGAGCGTGAAGTCATTGTCGAAGTCCTTGGAGAAGGCGGCGACTCCGGCTCCGACGAGGACGAAGATCAGCAGCCACGCGGCGATGAAGCGCCACGGGGTGCGATACGCACGACGCCCAAGGGCGTAGAGGAAAGTTGACACGAAAACCTCGATACAAAAGTGTATTGGATACAGTATTGTATTGTTGTGCACTGCCCACCCTCCATGCAAATGGATCCCAGGTTGAGCGAGGATTCCCATGAGATGCTCAGTTGACTCGCCCTCCGCCCCGCCGCCGCCGGCTCGGATGCCTGCGCGGACGACTGCACCACCTTGGCCATCGCCGACCCCGCCGCAACGAAATGACGATGAACACAGACGAACTCAGCCCACGCAGACGCCAGACCCGATCCACCCTCGTTCAGGCCGGCACCTCGGTCTTCGCCGTGCGCGGCATCGACGGCGCCTCGATCGAGGAGATCTGCGAGGCTGGAGGCCTGACCCGCGGGGCGTTCTATTCGAACTTCTCCAGCCGTGACGATCTGGTGCTCGCGATCATCGAGATGCGCATCTCGGAGAATCTCGATCGCCTCGACGACACGATCCAGCGGTGGTCTGAGCAGCTCATGGCCACTGCCGAGGTGCCGGAGATCAAAGCGCTGATGACGCAGTTCATCGACGATGTCTTCAATGAGAAGAAGCAGACCGTGGCCGAGACGATCACGGAACAGGAGATCGAGCTCTACTGCCTGCGGGTCCCACATCTTCACGCCCGCTATGTCGAACTCAACGCCACTCAGCTCGACCGGCTGGCCGCACTCGTGACCACGGCCCTCGACGTCGCCGGCGCCACGACGAAGCAGCCGATCGGCGACTTCCTCACGGTCATCATCTCCGTGTTCAACCGGATCGCCCTGACTGCGGCGGCCGGGAAGAAGATGGACGAGCACGTCGACATCGATCCGAGCCTCATCGTCGAGGCCCTCATGCACCTCATCGACTTCTGTCCCGACAGAGATGGCTGAACGAGTCTGCCCCGACAGCGATGCCCGGAGGCTCCTGTCCCTATAACAACGTCTGAACGCGCTCGACGAGACGGTTCGAGGCACTAAGGTGGTGCCCGTGAACGAACTCCAGCGCGAATTCTCTGCTTTCATCAACAATATGGACGTCCGCCTCGGCGCGTTCGTCCTCGCCGACCTCCCCGAGACCTTCGAGAAGGAGGACGGGGAGACCGTGAAGTTCCCGAAGGACTTCGGGCCGAAATCACTGCCGATGCTCGAACTCTTCGTGCTCTCGAAGTTCCCGAACACCGAAGAGATCCTCAAGCCAGAGAACCGCCGCTTCTTCGAAGGACTCATCCGGTACCTCGGCGAAACCTATCTGCGTGCGATCGGCGGGGTCTGGGACCACGACGAATCGACAGGCAACGGGATGCCGTTCATCCGCCCCGACAATGCCGACGGCCCGGCCGCCGGTGAGCCGATCCCGCTCGTGGGAATCGTGCTGACCGCCGTCGATCAGCGCAGCGCCGAGGTGTTCACCGCCGTGCTCGACAAGGCACGGGAGCTCCTCGGCGGGGACGGGCAGCCCAGACGCAAGTGCACAGGGCTCTCGCTCGGCGTGCTCAATGCCGAGAACTCGAGCGAGGAGGAGGTCGAATTCCTCACCCGCTTCATCGGCACCGTCGAACCGGGCATCGCGGCCTGGACGCAGGAGCAGGCCGATCCGAGTTCGTGGGGCTTCGACCGGGAGAGCCTCGCCCGTCTGGGCAAGCAGGTCGCGGTCCGCTTCGACGGCCCCGATGACATGATCGCCGAGGACGAGACCCCCTTCACCGCCGGGGCCATGCGCTTCATCGGTGAGACGGTGCGCCGCATCGCCTTCGGTCAGTGGCGCTACGGCGCCGGGCTCGAAGCCGATGATCCGCGCAGCAAGCAGCCGTTCATCCGCTTCGTCATCGGCGATCAGAATCTCGACCTCGTGCCGTGGCGGCTCATCCAGGCCGCACTGGAGAACGACGATGCGATCGCGTCAGCCCTCGATGCAGTCATCGAGATGCGCGAGCAGGAAGCCGCCGATGCGGACGAGAGTTCCGATGATTCCGCCAGTGCGGCGGACGGAGCAGACGAGGACTGAGCGGCCGCCGCCGGTTCAGAGCTGGAAGCGGCGGTTTCCGTGCAGGCCGTCGGCCGGTGACCCGGGTGCGAGGTCGATCTGTTTGCGCGCGGGATCGATGCGCACGCTCACGAGTGTCGCCGAACGATTCCCGTAGGTGGCACCGGGTGCCGGCGTGCAGCACACGGGCGCCTCGCCCGGTCCCGTCGTCAGCAGTTTCGTCAGGTCTCCGACCGTGACGGCTGCCGGTTCTGCAGCATCACCGGACGAGGCGGCACGTTCGGCTTCGAAGTGCACGACCGCCTCGGCGAGGTGACGGTACCGTTCCTGCGAGGTCGAATCGGGGCGCAGCTCGAGCGCACCGTCGAGCAGATCCGGGTGCAGGAAATGGTTCGTGTGGAGGAGGAACCCGGACGCCCCCGTCGCCCCGTCGGCCCCGCGGGCCGACCGCACCCGCCGTTCGCGTTTGAGCTCGCCGGCGACCTCCACCTGGACGGCCGCTTCGGCGGTGATGACGGTGATGACCGACGACGAAGACGTCGGGGCCGAGCCGATGATCTCGAGCGCCTCGGTGAGGGTGTCCGCTTCGGCCAGGACCCGGGCGAGGATCATGTGGATGGGCACTCCCCCGGCCTCGTCGCCGGTGTGCTTGAGGATGTTGAGCAGGACGCCGACGCCGGCCTCGTTGAGACCGATCTTGCCGAGCATTCCGAACTCGGCGATGCCCACATGCCGGTGCTGACCGGGCACGGCACCGACATCGTTGAAGTGCCACAGGGTGGAGAAGTCCGCCGCCCAATCCCAGTTCTGCGCGGCTACGGAGGCCCCCGGGCTGGTGTGGCTCACGGTCGAGCATTCGGTCGGCGCGGCCGCCGCCAGGGTCATGATCTCGGTGCGGGCGATGATCTCCATGAGCTCGGTGACGGCGATTCCGGCCCCGGCGGCGACGGCTTCGACCTCCTCGGCGCCGGTCGGCCACCAAACCTGCAGCTGTCGCCAACTCGACACGGCCGCGGACGCCACGGCCGCCTCGGTGATAGACAGGTGCGAGAAGTAGCGCCGATACGCGTCCAGGGCGGACGCGATTCCCGTGCGCAGCTCCTCGCCACGGCGGTGACCGCGTTCGATGTGGTCGTTCGCGCGGACGGCGAAGGTCACGGGCCGCACCTCGGCGGCGGGGACGAATTCGGTGCTCATGCTGGTTCCTCCTTGCTGTCCCTCTTCTTACGACCGAGCCCGGCTCAGTCTCTGCCGACGAGCGAGCCGACGCCGATGTCGATACCGAGATAATGCATGTGCGCGGCGGTTTCGGCAAGGGCGGCGAAGAGGTTGAAGTTGTGCAGGCTCTCGAAGCCGCGGGACCAATGCAGGCCCGCCGCGATCGAGTAGACGCTGTGGTCGTCGGTGGCCTCCATGCGGGCGCGGATCTCGCCGAGGCGCTCGTGATGGTGTTCGACGAGTTCGACCTTGCGGTCGTGGAGTCCGGTGAAGCGGAAGCCGTGGGCCGGCAGCACCGCTACGTCCTCGTCGAGCTCGCCGATCTTCTCCAGCGAGCGCAGATAGTCGCCGAGGCTGTGCGTGATCGCCCCGGAATCGAGGCCGATGTTCGGGGTGATCGTGGGCAGCACGTGATCGCCGGAGAAGAACAGTTTGTCCTCGTCGCGGACGAACGCCGAGTGCCCGTAGGTGTGTCCGGGCGTCCACATAGCGCTCACTCGGCCCTCGTCGAGAGGGAGTTCGGCGCCGTCGTCGAGGACGTGAATGTTCTCCGGCAGTCGACTCATGGCCTGTCTGTACAGGCTCATCGATTCGCTCTTGCTACCGCCCTTGCTCGATCCGACCTGCAGGCTTTCGACTTCGGCCCACCGGTTCTCGGGGACTCCGTAGGCGCGGGCGATGTTGAGGTTGGGGTCGATGCCGGTGCCGAGGTCGACGGCGTTGGTGTAGAAACGTTTGATCGCGCGCAGGTCCTCGCCGTGCATGGCGACCCAGGCGTCGGGGTTCTTCGCGAGCAGTGCGGGCACGAGCCCGATGTGGTCGCGGTGATAGTGAGTGATCGCGATTCCGTGGATATCGGCGACGCTGAAGCCGAGGTCGTTAAGCGCCGAGGTGAGCGCCAGGTACTGATCCTTGCCGTCCCAGCCCGGGTCGATGAGGACGACGCCAGAACCGTCGGCGAGGGCATAGCAGTAGGTGTAGACGAGAGGGTTGTTGGGGATCGGGACCGGCAGGGCCCAGACACCCTCGGCGACCTGTTCGACCGGAGGCAGGACGCGGTCCTTCCACGCCGCCGACTGCTGGGGACTGAGTGTTTCGATCGCCATACTTCTCTCACACCTCTCGTGGGGCCACATTGTCCGTTGACTGCAATCTACTCTGTTTCGCGTCGGCACTGACAGTTCGTTCGATCACCGGACATGCCGGTTTCTGTCGGGACTACCGATATCGTCGTTGATTTGACGTTTTTCATCGAAAATGTTGCATTTTGGCACTGATATTCGGGCGAATCCTCGGCGAAGGTTTCGCTTTCAGTGCTTTGGGCGTTAAGATCATGACGCACATCACTTCCGGGCCGGTCATCGATGTCGGCATCGACGGCCCGGTGGGCGGCAAATCTCATTGGGGAGGATTGATATGGTTGCCTCTGGCTCACTGAAGCGCAACCTCGGGCTGTGGTCCATCGTCGGACTCGGGCTCGGGTATATGACGCCGACGGTCGTCTTCGACACCTTCGGAATCGTCTCGGAGCAGACGAATGGAGCAGTTCCGGCGGCGTATCTCGTTGCTCTCATCGTCATGATCTTCACGGCTTTCAGCTACGGCAAGATGGTCAAGGTCTTCCCCACCGCGGGCTCGGCCTATACCTATACGCGGGAGACGATGTCACCGGCGCTCGGCTTCCTCGTCGGGTGGACGTCGCTGATGGACTATCTGCTGCTGCCGATGGTCAACTGCCTCATCATCCGGCTCTACATGGAGTCGATGGTGCCCGATGCGCCTGCGTGGGTGTGGGTCGTCGTCTATACGATCGTCATGACCGGCATCGTGCTGTCCTCGATGCGGGGCACCGCGAACATCAACGGCATCCTCCTCGTCTTCGCGGTCGTCCTCGTCGCCACCTTCTGCGTGCTCGCCGTCATGCAGCTCAACGCCGGCGAAGGGGCCGGAGTCGTCTTCAGTCCGGAGCCGTTCATCCATGAGGGCGTCCACCTCGGCGCGGTCCTCACCGGTGCGACCGTCGTGTGCTTCTCGTTCATCGGCTTCGACGCCGTGACGATGTACACGAACGAAGCCAAGCACGTCAGCCTCATGCCGAAAGCGATCATGCTCACCGTTCTCGCGGGCGGCCTCATCTTCCTCGTCGCCGGCTACTTCGCACAGCTGCTCTTCCCCGACAATTCGCAGTTCACCATCGTCGACGATCCGCTGCCGGAGATCGGCATGATCACCGGCGGCCACCTGTTCCAACTCTTCTTCGTCGCCGCGGCATTCGCTGCGACCGCCGCCTCGGGGCTGGCCTCGCACGCGTCGGTGTCACGAATGATGCTCGTCATGGGCCGCAACGGCGTGCTGCCGCGCAGGGCCTTCGGATACATCAACCCGAAGACGCACACCCCGGTGTTCAACATCGTGCTCGTCGGTGCGGTGTGCCTGCTGGCGATGTCGTTCAGCCTCGAGCTCATCTCCGCACTCATCAACTTCGGTGCGCTCATCGCCTTCACCTTCGTCAACCTCACGGTCATCGCGCACTATGCCTTCCGGACCAGGCAGGTCAAGGACTTCAAGTCGGCGTTCAGCTTCATCGTCATGCCGGGGATCGGTGCGATCCTCACAGGAATCCTGTGGGCGAGCCTGCACGGAACCGCACTCATCGGCGGCCTGGTGTGGCTGGCGATCGGCATCATCTACCTGGCCGTGCTCACCCGCGGATTCAAACGTTCGGTGCGCAGCTTCGACGACCCCGAGGCCGACGCCGAGATGTCCGAACCCGAGGTGCCGGAGGCCGGCGAAGGCGCCGGGACACACGCTGGATCCAGCGGTCGCGAACCGGGAGCGCCGGTCCGCGACTGAGCCTTCGCTTCCGGCGCTCGCTACCGGCCGGATGGTGTGCAAGCGCGGCCTCAAAATTCATATGCGGTGATCTTGATCAGGGCGTATGAATTTCGAAGCCGCGGGTGCTGGCGCGGCCGAATCGCGGGCATGTGAAAGCCCCCGAACTCTTCGCTGCTGACGATGAGTTCGGGGGCTCTTCACTGGGCGGAAGCGGTGGGATTCGAACCCACGGTGCGGGGTTGCCGCACAACGGTTTTCAAGACCGTCTCCTTCGGCCGCTCGGACACGCTTCCCTCGGTTCTTCCATGACTGTGACAGAGATGGAGCGAACCCGGCCTGCTCGACGCGAGGTCAAGCCACCATAGTTTCTCACAACCGCAACAGCATCTGCCAATTGGCCGTTTCGCGCACGGACTTCACCGGAGCGGGCCACGCACGGACTTCACCGGAGCGGGCATGACCGGCATCGAGGCGACGAGTCCGCGGAGGCGGTCAGTCCTTCTTGCGCTTCTTCATCCGGTTCCGCTTGCGTTCGGTGCCCAAAAGGTCATCGAACACGGAACCGCTGGCAGGCTTCGAATCGTCACCGGACCGGTCGTTCGAGCCCGCGGACCGTGCCCCAGCGTCACTGAGTTTCGGCTGAGTCTCAGCGTCGCTGCGGTTCTGGTCCGATCGGTCGGACAGCGGTTCGCCGAATGTTCCGCGGTCGCTGCCAGGGTTCTGCGAACGCTCGCTCCATGTGTGACCGAGCTTCGGTGCGTCCTTGGGCTTGGCCGGCTGCGATTCGTGTCCGGTGCTGTCGGCGTCCTCCGAGGTGGCGCCGCGCGCCGCAAACGAGGCCGGGACTCGTCGGACCGGAGCTTCCGGTTCTTCTTCGTCGACGAACTCTTCGTCGACGAACTCTTCGTCGTCAGCAGGAGCCGGAGCTGGAGCCGCTTCGGATGCATCGTCCTGGGGCGGGACCACGGTGGAGTCCTCGACATCGTCGATGTCGGGATCCGCCACCGCGTCAACGGTGTTCTCCGCGATATCGGCGACCTCGACCTCTTCGGGTTCGGGGGCGCCGGCGTCGGAGTCCTCGGCGTCCGATTCTCCGGATTCCGAGTCATCGGTATCCGAGCTCGCGATCGCGGCCGCGACGGCGCCGGAGGTTCCGCGGGGTGCCGCAGCGACCGATTCCGAATCGGCAGCGGTCGACTCGTCGGCAGGTGGAGCCACGGCGAACGAGTCAGTCGACTCAGCCTCCGCGTCCGGGCCCTCGGCGTCCGCATCCGAGTCCTCGGCACCAGCAGCACCGGCTGCGTCGCCGGATGCAGCTGAGCCCTCGGCTGCCTCGGACTCCGTCTCGCCGGATTCGGCCCACCTCGGACGGGTCTCGGCACCCTCCTCGGTGCGGGGCGGTTTGCCCTTGAGTACGAGGGTGAGCGTCGCCAGCGGCACGGACAGCCAGTTCGGGCGGTTGCGCAGCTCGGTGACGACCTCGACGAGAAGCCGGTCGACCAGTGCGGCTCGCAGCACGGGATCACTCAGCCCGATGCTGTCGCCGCGTGCCCGCGAATATCCGGACAGCAGCGAGTTCTGCACCTGCGAGGCCCAGAGGTATTCGGGCGAATCGAAGATCGCGCGCAGCGCCCCCGGATCATTGCCGAAGCCGCTGACGACCAGCGAGCCGTCTTCGGAGTCCAACGCGTCGGTGCGCTGGAGACGAGCGAATCCGGCGGCGTAGTCGATGCTGCGCAGCAGAGCCACGAGGTCGAAGGCGGCCGGCTTGGGGTCCGAATTCGTCGAGTCCGTGAACTTCACGACCGAATAGCCGTCGGTCGACGAGCTGACCACATGGTCGAGCGTCAGCTCGCCGTGGATCTTCTGCAGGGTGCCGATGGTCTCGAGCCCCTGCAGCCGGGCACGGTGGCCGCGCAGCTCCGACACCAGCGAATCCAGGGCCAGAGGAGCCCGACCCAGCGCCCAATCGATGCGTTCGACCCACTTGGCAACGAGCTGCTTCGTCGGCTCGCCGGCGCCCTCGACGACACCGAACTCGGCGGCCATGTCGGTGTGGAGTTCACCGATGCGCCGCCCCATCTCCGCTGCGTGGGCGTTGTAGGCCCCGATCGAACCGGAGTCGACGGCGCACACCGTGTTCACGGCCTCGCGCCAGGCGGGTTCGGCATCGACATCGACGTGGGACAGCAGCGCCATCGGCGCCTCCATCTCCTGGACCTCGAACATGTCGTACCAGCGGCCCGAGCCCCAACCGATGACCTCGGGCACGCTGCGCGACCCCGCCTCGGTGAGCAGAACCGGGATCGTCAGCGACGACGGCATTCCGTTCTCGAGCACGCGGAAGAACGAGAGCTCCATCGGCTCGTATTCGTCGTGGATGATGACGGTCGACTTGTGCTGGCCGGAGTCCGAGACCTCGATCGGGCGGATCTCGACGGGCATGACGTCCTCCGCCCCCGCGGTGAGGTCACCGATCGACGGCTTCGGCGGGACCGCCTCGACGGCGGTGTTCGTCGATCCATTCGCCGAGGCGGCCGCCCCGTTCGCGGTCACCGGGAACGGCATCGGCGCACGGTCCCGAGCCTCGGTCTTCTCCTGGCTGTGGCGCAGGGACTCGGTGGACAGCTGCCCGCCGTCGAAGACCTTGCGCTTCGTGATCGCGTCGGCCATGAGGTTGACGAATACGGGATCGGCTGCGCCGTCGTAGACGTAGACGGTGCCGAGCGCGAGGTCGTCGACGCGGCCGATGAGGGCGTGGCGCAGGTGCATGTCCTCGGCACCGCGCAGGGTCAGGGGGATGTTGAGGCGACGCAGGGTGGGGCCGTCGCCGACGGAGATGACGGTCACGAGACCCGCAAAACCACCGAGCTCCTCGGCGGTGTAAGTGAACGCACGGGCCACCGACATGGGAGTGATGTCGGGGTCGGTCCCGAAATCTGCTGCGAGCTTGGGGAACCACGGCTGTCGGGGTATCCAGCTGGCTAACAGTTGTTCGAGCTCACTGCTGATGGCCATGACGTCTCCTAGAAGGGATTACGGGCATCCTCCATCCAATCATGATATGGGGTATTCGCGGTCCAGGGCGCACCCGAAGCCCCGAAGTCGGAAGCCGAATCACGGGGCTCAGGTGGGCGCGAGGCGGGCACGGGGCGGGTTCTCACTGACCGGGCGACGGTCCTCATATCGATACGAGTTGCCAAATGGCAAGACGAAGGGCGCACAATAGTCTGGTGGTTGAAACAGACATGACTCCCCAGAAGCTCACACTCGCCGGCGAGGTCGAGGCCGCTGCGCTGCGAATTTCCGATTCCGTCATCCTGTCGCCACTTCAGATCTGCGAGCGGTTGACGACCGCGACCGGTTCCACGGTCTACCTCAAGCGCGAGGACCTGCAGATGGTGCGCTCCTACAAGATCCGCGGCGCCTTCAATTTCATGCTCCAGCTCGATGCCGACGAACGCGCACGCGGTGTCGTCTGCGCCTCGGCGGGCAACCATGCCCAGGGCTTCGCCCGCGCCTGCAGGGAACTGGGCATCCAGGGCACGATCTTCGTACCGAAGACCACGCCGAAGCAGAAGATCGAACGCGTCCGTCACTTCGGCGGGGAGCAGGTGACGATCGAGATCGCCGGTTCCACCTACGATGACGCCTCGGCGTTGGCCCACCGGTTCGCCGAACGCAATGAGGCACTCCTAGTCTCTGCCTTCGACGATATGCGCACCATCGCCGGTCAGGGCACCGTGGCCGCTGAGATCCACGCTCAGCTGGAAACCGACCCGGATTACATCGTCGTGCCCGTCGGCGGCGGCGGCGTGCTCGCGGGAATCGCCGCCTATGCGGCCGAACGGATGCCGAACACGAAGATCATCGGCGCCGAACCCGCCGGGGCCGCCTCGATGATCGCAGCGCTCAAGGCCGGCCACCCCGTGACCTTGGAGAACATCGACCGCTTCGCCGACGGCACGGCCGTGCGTCGCGCCGGTGCCATCACCTACGACGTCATCGCCGAACTCGGCCTCGACATCCGTCCCGTCGCCGAGGGCGCAGTGGCCACCGAGATGCTCGACATGTACCAGGTCGACGGCATCATCGCCGAACCCTCCGGGGCCCTGGCCTCGGCCGGGATCGGCGGACCGGATTCGGACAAACCGATCACGATCGAACCCGGATCGACCGTGGTGTGCCTGGTCTCCGGCGGCAACAACGACATCTCCCGCTACCCGGAGATCCTCGAGCGCTCACTCGTCCACGAGGGCCTCAAGCACTACTTCATCGTCGACTTCCCGCAGGAGCCCGGCGCCCTGCGCCGATTCCTCAACGAGGTGCTCGGACCCGAGGACGACATCGCCATGTTCGAGTACGTCAAACGCTCCGACCGCGAGACCGGACCGGCGTTCGTCGGCATCCAGCTCGGCTATGCCGAAGACCTGCCGAATCTGCTCGAGAGGATGGAGGCCTCGAACATCGAGGTCGAGCGCGTGCACCAGAACTCGCCGATGTTCCGGCTCTTCGCCTGAGGGACCGGGCGGCGGGCCGACGGCGGACACCCTCGACGGCGGTGAGGGAGTTCAGAACAGAGAACACTTGTTAGGATTCTACGAAGAACCGTCCCCTGACCGGGTCACAACTCGCCTGCAGAAGGGTGAGGACGCTGATGTCGCCCAGTCTCCGAAAGGAATTCAACGATGAGTCCCGTTCTGCTTCTCCTGCTGGGAATCGCGATCTTCGCATTCGGATACCTGTTCTACTCGAAGTTCCTGTCGAAACGGATCTACCGGCTCGACAGCCGATTCACAACGCCGGCGCATGAGCTGCGCGACAACGTCGACTACGTCCCCACCAACAGATTCGTCCTCTGGGGCCACCACTTCACCTCCGTGGCAGGAGCCGCTCCCATCGTGGGACCTGCCATCGCAATGATCTGGGGATGGCTGCCCGCGTTCCTCTGGGTCACGATCGGCACGGTCTTCTTCGCGGGAATGCACGACCTCGGCTCCCTGTGGGCCTCGACGAGGAACAGGGGACAGACCATTGCGGCGCTGTCGGCTCGTTACATCGGCCGACGCGGAGCTGCGCTCTTCCTCCTGGTCATCTTCATTCTCGGGTTCATGGTCATCGCCGCGTTCTCCGTGGTCATCACCGATCTGCTCGTGGCCCTGCCCTCTGCCGTGATCCCTTCCTGGGGTGCCATCGGCGTGGCGCTGCTCGTCGGGGTTGCGATATACAGGCTGCGGTGGCCCCTCATCCCCGTCACGATCGTCGGTGTTGCCGCTCTCTATTCGCTCATCCTCCTCGGCGACCGGTTCCCGGTGTCGATGCCGGACTCTTTCCTCGGGCTCGAACCCACGGCCCTGTGGATCATCGTCCTGCTCGTCTACTGCGGAATCGCTTCCGTCCTGCCGGTCTGGGTGCTGCTGCAGCCTCGCGACTACATCAACGGCGTCCAGCTCTTCATCGCCCTCATCCTCCTCTACGGTGCCGTCATCACCTCGGCGCTCTTCGGCACAGGACACGGACTGGTCGCTCCCGCCATCAACACCGATCTGCCCGCGGGCACGCCGAGCATCCTCCCCCTTCTCTTCGTCACGATCGCCTGCGGAGCCATCTCGGGTTTCCATGGGGTCATCGCCTCCGGGACCACCGCCAAACAGCTCAACACGGAGACCGATGCACGATTCGTCGGATACTTCGGCGCTGTCGGAGAGGGAATGCTGGCGCTGGGAGCCATTCTCGCGATCGCCGGCGGCTACCGCACAGTCGCCGACTGGGAAGAGGTCTACAGCAAGTTCGGCGATGCCGGGGTCCAGTCGTTCGTCGAAGGAGGCGGCATGCTCCTCGAGACCGGGATCGGACTGCCCGCAGGATTGAGCGCCACCGTCCTGGCGACGATGGCGGTGCTGTTCGCCGCGACCACGCTCGATTCGGTGGTCCGACTGATGCGTTACGTCGTCCAAGAGATCGGCGGAAACATGAACATCCGACTGCCGAAGGTCCCCGCCACTCTCGTGGTGCTCGTCCTCGGCGGCGGTCTGACCTTCTCGCAGGGAATGAGCGGAGAGGGCGGCATGCGCATCTGGCCGCTGTTCGGCACCACCAATCAGCTGCTGGCCGCGCTCACGCTGATCATCATCGCCGTCGTCCTCATCCGCAAGCGCCGCAATCCCTGGCCCGCTCTGATCCCGCTGGCGTTCGTCTTCGTCCTCTCGTTCTGGGCGGCGATCGAACAGCTCGTCTCGTTCGCCGACCCGGCAGGCCCGGACTGGCTGCTTCTGGCCATCGACATCGTCATCATCGGCTCGAGCGTCCTCGTCTCGATCGAAGGAATCGCGGCGATGCGTCGCGCGGCGAAGGAGCCGCCGGAACCCGACAGCGCCGACGCAGAACTCGCCGGGCAGCAGCGATGAGCACGAACGGCTCCCGCGCCCCGGCGCCCCTGCCCTCTCGCGCGCCCAGCTACTAGAGTGGACGCATGCGCGCTATCACGATCTCCTCCCCCGGTGACCCCGAGGTCCTGCAGGTCACCGACGAACCGACGCCCGACATCGCCGCCGATGAGGTCCTCGTCCGCGTCCATGCCGCCGGGGTCAATCGGGCCGACCTGCTGCAGCGACGCGGATTCTACGACCCCCCGCCCGGGGCCACCGAGATTCCCGGACTCGAGGTCTCCGGCACCATCGAGAGGCTCGGCGCCGATGTCACCGGCTGGTCCGTCGGCGACCGGGTGGCCGCTCTGCTCTCCGGCGGCGGCTACGCCGAATACGTGCCTGTTCCCGCAGGTCAGCTGCTTCCCGTTCCCGACGGCTTCGACCTCACCGAGGCAGCAGCCCTGCCAGAGGTGCTGTCGACCGTCTGGTCGAACATCGTCGGCCGCGGGCAGGTGCAGGCCGGCGAATGGCTGCTCGTCCACGGCGGAGGGTCCGGCATCGGCACGGCCGCCATCCAGATCGCGCGCCACCTCGGCGTGAAGATCGTCGTGACCGTCGGTTCCGAGAAGAAGGCCGAATTCTGCCGTGAACTCGGCTCCGACGCAATCATCAACTACCGCGAGGAGGACTTCGTCGACCGTGTCCGCGAGATCTGCACCCACGACGACGGGTCGACCGGCGCCGATGTCATCCTCGACATCATCGGCGCGAAGTACCTCGAGCGCAATATCAAGGCGCTGAACACCGACGGCCGTCTCATCATCATCGGTATGCAGGGCGGGACGAAGACCGAGATCAACCTCGGCTGGCTCATGCAGCCGCGCAAGACCGTGTCCGCCACGACCCTGCGGGCGCGGCCGAAGGAACAGAAGATCGCCATCGTCGCTGAGGTGGCTGAGCAGCTGTGGCCGGCCGTGATCTCAGGAGACATCCGCCCCATCATCCATGAAGCTATGCCGTTGACCGATGTTGTCCGTGCCCATCAGACACTCGAGGACGGGGCGAACATCGGCAAGGTTCTGCTCATCGTCGATGAGGAAGGTGCATGAACAATGGCTGAGACTCCTGATTCCGCGGGCGGCGTCCAGAACTCCGCGGGTGAGATGCGCACCGAGGATGCTGCGAACACAGACGGTGCGGCGAACGCCGACAGTGTGCAGGCCGGCCTGGCGCGGGCGCAACAGGATCAGGCGGATGTCTCGTCACCGGCGAAAGTGATGCGCATCGGCACCATGGTCAAGCAGCTGCTCGACGAAGTCCGCGGCACCGAGCTCGATGAGAAGGGACGCGAACGCCTCGCCGAGATCCACCGTCGGTCCATCGACGAACTCGAAGAGGGCCTGTCGAAGGATCTCCTCGAGGAGCTCGAACGCCTCGACCTGCCCTTCGACTCGGCCGACGGTCCCCCGACGACTTCAGAGCTGCGGATCGCCCAGGCTCAGCTCGTCGGCTGGCTCGAGGGTCTCTTCCACGGCATCCAGACGGCGATCGCGGCTCAGCAGGCCATGGCCCAGCAGATGGCCGGTCGCGGTCAGCTGCCTCCGGGAATGGTTCCGCCCGGGATGACACCGTCTGCAGAACAGCCGGGTGAGAAGAAGGAGCCGGATCGCAACGACCCCGGCACCGGAAACTATCTGTGAAGCGCTTCTTCTCCGGTCTGCGCAAGAAGGCGACGACCGCGGTCAAGGACGATGATCGGTTCGGCACCGGCCTGTGGCGGCACAACCGTGACCGCTTCATCCGCGCCGTCGACCGGTACTACACCACCGCGGTGGCCCTCCACGAAGCACGGGACTCCGGTGGCAGCACCACCTCGTCAGCCGCCTCGGCGGACACATCCGACGGCGAGGCCACGCCCGCCTCGGCGACGGATCCGGTCGACGTCATCGTCGACGGCACCCACCGGCTCAACGCACTCGTCGATGTCGTCGACGACCTGACCGCGACCCTCCACGCCCACTGTCCCGTCACCGGTCAGGTGGTGCCCGGGCCCACCCGGCAGGCCGTCGGCGACGTGCCGGAGCTGCTGACGAAGGCCTCGTCGAAGGTCGGTGAGGCGGTGCTGGCGGCGTCGATGGCACGGTCGGAGGGTCCGACGGGGCCGTCGATCGACTCGAGCGCCGAGGCCACGGCTCGATTCATCTCGGACGCCGAGGAGCTGCTGGGGCGGGCACGAGAGATTCTCGCTAGGGTAGAGGCATCATGAGACCTCCGATCAGCCCCGACATCCTGCCGCCTGGCGATTTCGACCTCGGCCTCGTCGCCAGCGATATCGACGGCACTCTGCTGCTGAACTGGGAGCCGATCTCGACGGCCACGATCGATGCGATCCACCGCTGCCAGGACGCTGGAATCCCGTTCGTCCTCGTCACCGGGCGGCCCATGCGGTGGTTGGCGCCGATCGCCGATCAGATCCCTGACCTCGGACGCGTCGTGTGCGTCAACGGAGCGGTCGTCTATGACATCGCCTCTCAGTCCGTCGTCGACGCCCACACCATCGACGCACAGTCGCTGACGGAGATCATCGCGGCCGTCCGCGTGGACCATCCCGAGGCCCGGTTCGCCTACGAGACCCTCAACGGCGGTTTCATCGACCAGGACTTCGTCCCCGGGCGGCCGCGAGAGGCCCGGATCATCGATGATGTCTCCGAACTCGCCGGCGAAGACGTCGTCAAGGTGCTGGTGCGTCTGGCCACGAGCGATTCGCAGGCGATGCACGACCTCATCGATCCGCTCGTCGACGGCACCTGCCATGCCTCGTTCTCCGAGCCGGACAACGGGCTCGTCGAACTCGCCCCGTTCGGGATCACGAAGGCGAAGACGCTTGAGGACCTGTGCGACCACCTCGGGGTGGGACGGTCGCAGGTGATGGCGTTCGGGGACATGCCCAACGACATCGAGATGCTGTCGTGGGCCGGGCACGGAGTCGCGATGGGCAATGCACTGGGTTCGGTCAAGGCGATCGCCGCGGCGGTCACCGACGAAGTCGACGACGACGGAGTCGCCCGCTACCTCGACGCCGTCCTGGACGCCCGCCCCAACTAGTCCCAATTGCTACGTGACGGCGGCCCAGCAACCTCGCGCGAGGTTGCTGGGCCGCCGTCGGGTAGTAATCAGGGGCGGGTGTTCGTGGTGCCCTCTGCTTCGAGGAGCGCCGCGTCCATGCCGAAGTAGTCGACCAACGCCACTGCCAGGCCGTCGTCGGCGACCGAATCGGTGACCACGCTTGCGAGCACCTTGAGCTCGTCCTTCGACTGGCCCATGACGATTCCGTGCTCGACCCATTCGATCATCTCGAGGTCGTTGAGCCCGTCTCCGGCGCCCACGGTGTGCGCATGCTCGATCCCAAGCTCGTCGGCCACGATCTTCAACCCGCTGGCCTTCGAGACCCCGTCGGGGGCGATGTCGAGCCAGTTGCTCCAGCCGACCGAGTAGCTGACCTCATGCAGTCCGAGCGAGTCCACGGCGGCCGCGAACTCCTCGGCGGTGCCGTTGACCTCGCGCATGACGATGCGGGTGGCCCGCTTGGTCAGCAGCTCGTCGAAGTCGACGATGTCGAGCGTGTCGGACTCCGCGAGCTCACCGACCGGGAACGCTCCGGACGCCCACCGGTGCAGGTCCGGATCCTCGACGAGAAACAGCGCCGTCGGCAGTGCCGCGTGCATCTGCTCGAGCGCATCCTTCGGATCGAAGGACACGACATGGTGCAGCTCCCACCCCAGCGGCAACTCCGGGTCGAGGCGGACGACGACGGATCCGTTCGAGCACACGACGAAACCGCGCTTGAGGTCGAGCGCGTGGACGACCTCGAGCGCTCCCGGCAGGGCTCGGCCGGTGGAGATCACAAGGTGGTGGCCATCCTCGGCGAGCCGATCGAGCACCTGCCTCACCGACTCCGACAGAGATCCGTCGTAACCGACGATCGTGCCGTCGACATCGAGTGCGATGAGGTGCGGGGTCAAGGTGTCTCCCAACGTATGCGTCAATCTTCTTGTCGTCGTTGTTCCGGCGCCGAGGCGACCGAACCCAACCGAATTCCGCCGAGTTCCGCCGAGGCCCCCGAAACGGTCGGTGCCCCGTGACCGAGTCCGGCCTCAGTAGCGCGGTCCCTCCGGGCCCTGCGCGGTCATCCCGCCGAGGTAGGGCCGCAGTGCCTCGGGCACCGTGACCGAACCGTCTGCCTGCTGATGGTTCTCGAGGATCGGCACCAACCAGCGCGTGTTGGCCATGGTTCCGTTGAGGGTGGCGACCGGGCGGGTCGAACCGTCGCGGCGTTCGCGGATCTGCAGGCGGCGAGCCTGGAAGGTCGTGCAGTTCGATGTCGACGTCAGCTCTCGGTAGGTGCCCTGAGTCGGCACCCAGGCTTCGCAGTCGAACTTGCGGGCGGCGGAATCGCCGAGGTCGCCGGCAGCGGTGTCGATGACCCGGTAGGGCAGTTCGCACAGTCCGAGCATCTTCTCCTGCAGCGACAGCATGCGCTCGTGTTCGGCTTCGGCATCCTCGACCGGGACGTAGGCGAACATCTCGACTTTCTGGAACTGGTGGACGCGGATGATTCCGCGGGTGTCCTTGCCGTAGGAGCCGGCCTCGCGGCGGTAGCAGGAGGAGATGCCGGCGTAGCGCAGCGGACCGTCGGTCAGGTCGATGATCTCGTCCATGTGGTAGCCGGCCAGCGGCACCTCGGAGGTGCCGACGAGGAACAGGTCGTCGGCTTCGAGACGGTAGACCTCGTCGGCGTGCTCACCGAGGAACCCGGTGCCGCGCATGACCTCGGGACGGACCAGGGTCGGGGTGATGGTCGGGCTGAACCCGGCCTCCTCGGCGACATCGCGGGCGAGGTTGAGCAGAGCCATCTCCAGCTTCGCGCCGAAACCGGTGAGGTAGTGGAACCGCGAGCCGGAAACCTTCGTCCCGCGCTGAGTGTCAATGGCCTTCAGCTTCTCGCCGATCTCGAGGTGATCGAGCGGTTCGAAGCCGTCAGGGGCGAAGTCACGGGGAACGCCCACGGTCTTGAGCGTCACGAAGTTCTCTTCGCCGCCGGCGGGGATACCGTCGATGATGAGGTTCGGGACCTTCGACACGAGCTGGTCGAAGGCGAACGTGGCTTCTTCGGATTCGGCCGACAGCGACTTCACGGTCTCGGACTTCGCCTTGCCTTCGGCGATGAGTGCCGGCTTGTCCTCCTTCGCCGCCTTCGCGATCTGGGAGGAGAAAGACTTCTGATCCGCACGTGCGTCTTCGAACGCGGTGATGGCCGCACGACGAGCAGAATCGGCGGCGATGACCTCGTCGATGAGCTCGACGGATGCCCCGCGAGCCTCCTGCGATGCCTTGAACAGGGCCGGGTTGTCTCTGAGAAGCGCTAGATCGATCACCCTCTCAGCTTAACGGGCCGGACGTGTTTTCGATATTCGACCCTCAGCTCGCATTTGAGTTCCGCACTGTACATTTGAGCCATGATCATCGAGCTGGATCCCCTGATGACCTGGGTCATCATCGTCGGCGCACTCGCTGTGCTCGCGGCCGTGTTCCTCATCGGCCGTCGCACCGGCGTGCGACGCACGCTCAACACGATGAGACGCTACGCCCACCCGGCAAATCTCTCCGACGAGGTGGTCGATGACGCCGCCAGATATCGCGCCGCCCTCATCGTCAATCCCACGAAGACCGATGTGCACAACCTGGCCTCCACCGCCGAGGCGATCTGTCGATTCGAGGGATGGAACCCTCCGCTCGTGCTCGAGACCACCCCTGAGGACACCGGCGAAGGGGCCGCGGTCCGCGCCCTCGACGAGGGAGTCGACGTCGTCATCGCCGCCGGCGGAGACGGCACCATCCGCGCTGTCGCCTCGGCGTTGGCAGGGACATCGACCCCGATGGGGATCGTGCCGTTGGGGACCGGGAATCTGCTCGCCCGCAATATCGACCTCATCCTCGACAAGACCGAGTGGGCGCTGCGGATCGCCCTATGGGGGCGCAATCGCGAGATCGACGTGGGGACGGCGAAGACCGATCCGGACGGCGACACCCAAATCTTCACCGTGATGACCGGGCTCGGCTTCGATGCCGCGGTCATGGCCGACACCAGCGACGAGCTCAAGGCTCGCCTCGGCTGGCTCGCCTACGTCGAGGCCGGATCACGGAAACTCACCGGCAAACCCAGTCATGTCAAGGTCACGTTCGACGACGAATATCGGGTCTCGGCGAGGGTCCGTTCAGTGCTCGGCGGCAATTGCGGCCGTCTGCAGGGAGGCATCCAGCTGCTGCCGCAGGCGGTCATCGACGACGGCATGCTCGATGTGCTCATCGTCAGCCCAAAGAACCTCGGCCAATGGGTCGGCGTGCTCGCATCGATCGCCGGCCGGCGGGCCTCACGCGGGCTGCACACGAACATCCGGAAGTGCCGCAAGGTCGTCATCGAAGCCGGTGAAGACGTTGATATCCAACTCGACGGGGATCCGCTGGGTCAGTCATCGTACCTCGAGATGGAGGTCGCCCCCGCGGCCCTGACCGTCCGTGTGCCGACAGTCGAGCAGCGCAAGCAGATCCGCGCCGAGGCGTGGCCGGTCTAGCTCGGAACCGCTGAGTTGGCGCGGGCGCCGATTCCCCTCGCCGAGGCGGCCCCGACAGTCATTCCTTTACCGACCAGTAGGTCACGAAACGGTAAAAGGAATTCACCTAAGCGTTACAGCAATTACACCTGAACAAAACGTACAGAAATAGTTTGGAAAACCCTTAGAACCTAGGATGAGTGCCGTATCACACCCCTCGCCACAGAGATTGAAGGCACACCCATGAAGAAGATCATCCTCGCGCCGGCAGTCGCGCTCGCGTTCACCGGACTTGTCGCGAGCCCGGTCGCCGCCGCGGAATCGATGTCCGCCCAGTCGGCTTCCACGCAGAAGGCCAAGCAGAAGAAGGTTGAAGCCGAAAAGGCCGAAGCCGAGAAGAAGGAAGAGGCCAAGAAGGCCGCGGCTGAGAAGGCTGAAGCCGAGAAGAAGGCAGCTGCGGAGAAGGCGGCAGCCGAAAAGAAGGCCAAGGAAAAGGCCGAGGCTGCCAAGAAAGCCGCTGAGAAGAAGGCGGACAAGAAGAAGGCCGCCGAGGACAAAACGGATGAGAAGGACGAGGCAAAGACGCCTCCGAAGAAGGTCGATCCGAAGCCCTCTCCTGCCCCCAAGGACGACAAGGACTCTAAGGACGAGGACCAGTCCGAGGACAAGGCCAACCCGATCAACGCTTCGGTGCAGGTGACCTCGGGTGAAGTCACCGCCGAGGAGCTCCACGAAGACGGTGTGACCGTCAAAGTCACCGGCCTCGAGAAGGGCGACAAGGTCGCCGCCAAGTCCGGCCTGGCCGGTCCGGCCGTCACCGCTCAGGGGTCGACCGCGACCCTGAAGCTGCGGTCTGCCAAAGACGCAGAGTCGCTCACATCCGGCAAGCAGAGCCTCGCCGTCCAGGTGCAACGCACGAGCGCTCCGACAGCAACGGAATCGACCTCATTCTCGTACACGCCGTACGCTGCTCCTGATGTCAATCCGACGGTCTCGCTCAACGCCGATGAGTTCACACAGAGCGAGTTCGCGGACAACGGCATCAAGGTTTCCGGCGACGGCTTCACCCCGAACGGCAAGGTTACCGTCGACGGCGGCGACGAAACATCGCCGTTCGCAACTCAGGAAGTCGAAGCCGACGACGAAGGAAAGGTCTCCGCAACCCTGAAGCTCGAGGGCGACGGCGAGCTCCCGGCCGGCGACTACCCCGTCTGGGGTGTCGACCAGGAGTCCAAGACCAACTCCCCCGGCCAGGACTTCACCATCACCGAAGACTCGGAGATCGACCCGACCGTCAAGGTTGCTTCGAAGACGATCTCCCTCGAGAACTTCAAGAAGGACGGACTGAAGTTCAGCGGAACCGGCTTCTCTCCGGATCAGACCGTCAGCGTCAAGGGCGAAGCCGTCTCGGCCCAGCGTGCCGCAGCCACTCAGGCCGATGAACTTCGTGCCGACGAGGACGGCAATGTCGTGGGCGCCGTGATCGCACCCGAGCCAATCGAAGCAGGCAAGCACTCACTGACCTTCGTCGACGACGAGTCCGGCGAAGAGTCCGATGTCGTCGAAATCACTGTGACCGAAGACGATGCCGTCGATCCGATCGACGCCTCGCTCAAGGTCGACCCCAAGGAGATCACCGCCGAGGATCTCGCCAACAAGGACAAGGGCGTGACCGTCACCGTCTCCGGCGTGAAGAAGGGCGACACGATCACCGATTCGCTCACCGGCAAGAGCGAGACCGCTGATGCCGATGGCGACTACAAGCTCCACCTCTGGTACGAGGGCAACCCCGACAACCTCGAGGTCGGAAAGGTTCCGTTCACCGTCACCATCGACCGCGAAGGCACCGAGTCAGAGACTCTCAATGGCAACATCAACGTTGTCGGCGAAGACGATGGTGAGACCGAGGCTCCCGCCGAGGCGACCTTCACAGTCTCCCCGAAGACGATCGAGGCCGCGGACTTCGCCAACGACAAGAAGGGCGTCACCCTCGCTGTTGAGAACTGTGAACCGGGCGCAGATGTCCACTTCGAGGTCAATCCAAAGGGCATCAACGTCACGGCCTACGAGAATACCGTCAAGGCTGATGACGAAGGCAATGCCTCCGTCAACGTCTTCGGCACCTCCTCGAACGCCTCGGCCTACGTCGGCGCTTACACCGCGACTGCAACCTGCGGCGATGACACCATGAAGGACTCCTTCAAGGTCACCGAAGGCGCCAACGGCGGCGGCTCGGACGGCGGCGACAACGGGAACGCCGGAAACGGTGGAGGCGGTAGCCAGCTGCCGCGCACCGGTGCCGACCTCGGCGGACTGACCACGGGAGCACTGCTCCTCCTCGTCGGTGGCGCTGCTATCGCTCTGACCGGCCGCAAGAACAAGTTCGGCCAGACTCCGACCAGCTTCTGATCCGAGACAGGTCGACAGCCAAGACCGGCAACGGAGGGGGGGGGGGGGCCCCCCCCCGCCCCCCCCCCCCCGGCGGGGGGGGGGGGGGGGGGGTGGGGGCGGGGGGGGGGGGGGGACAACACACCCACTGCACCCCCCCCCCCCCCCCACCACCACCCCCCGAACACCGCCAAAAAAACAACC